>JBEBXZ010000065.1:0-7241 GCA_040391335.1 Dokdonella fugitiva
GAGCGCTGCCTCGCGCTCCGGGAAAAGGCGCGGCTGATGGCGCCGAGCAACATGTACGTCGTGTATCCGGCGGTGGTGTCGCTGGCCCACCTCGGCTACCTCGATCGTGCCGGGGCCGTGGCACGCGAGCTGTCGACGCGCGATCCGCTCGCCGGCAGCGTGCGCTTCATTCTCGGTCGCATCCTCGACAGCGAGGGCCGCCACGACGAGGCCCGCGTCGAACTCGAGCAGACGGGTGCCAGCGGCGCGTATGCGCGCTGGTTCAATGCCGCCTGGCGCGAGGATTTCGCCCAGGCGCTGCAGATCGCCGATACGGAAATCGCAGCCGCGCCGGCATTGGCGCTGGATGCGGCCTTCGTTGCAACCTCGCGCGCCCTGCTCGACCCGGCTGCGTGGCCGCTGGCGCTGGCGGAATTCGAACGCTCCGAACGCGAAGGCCTCGCCTGGAACTTTTTGCGTGTGTTCTCGCCCGACGCCGACAAGGATGCCGGGCGCGCGATACGCGCGATCGATGCACTGCGTCACGGCGAGCTTTCGTCGTGGCAACTGCTGCTGTGGTCACGCGATCTCGCCTGGCTGCGCCGCGACCCGTCATTCCAGGTCTACCTGCGCGACAGCGGCATCCTCGCCTACTGGCGCGCGCATGGATTCCCGAGTCAATGCCGTGCCGATGGCGACGGCGCGATGTGTGACTGAAGCCGATGGGCAGATGCCCGTCGGCCATGTGCAGCAACCGGCGGGCAAAGCTGCTGATCAGAACCGGCCCGGATCCGGCCGCTACTCCGAGCGAGAGGACGTCGCAGGAAGCGCTGGCGGGCTCTCCATTCCTGCCCTGAAAACGACGTCGGGCGAAACCGAGCTGTAGGCGAACTGGAAAATGCTGTTGTTGCTCGCATTCGTGTCGCATGGATATGCGATATCGAACTCGTAGATCGACCCTTCCGTGAAGTCGTTTGAGTATCCACCCAGGCCACCGGCGTGCCCGGGAAGAACATTGGTGTTGCCATAGCTTTGTTGCAGGACGAGTCGCACTCGATCGTAGGTGTCATCGAGTTCGTACAGGGACGTCAGGATCGGCTCATTGGTGGCGCTTGTTCCAAGGTTCCTGAAATTGACCTCAAAGCGGGTGTGTCCGTACAGAGTCTCCGGGGAGAACTTGAGGTCAAAGGAGATCGGGCTGATGTCGGTCGGGGCACAGGAAACCGGAGGCGCTTCTTTCGGCAGGGCCGCCAGTGCGGTGCGCGGCTCATTGCCGATCCCGGTAAAGGCACCGCCGACCAGCACCATGTCATTCTCGATGAGAAGAGCGTTTACCAAAGCGTTGGCAGATGGATTCCATGCCGCGTCAAGGGTGCCATCAGTGCTTTTCAACTTGGCCACGTGCCGCTTCCGCGGTGCGCGCGGAGTCGATGGCGCGTCGCGCTTGCCATACTGTTGCCGTGACGCCGACAGCGATGGACAACGCGACCAGCGCGACGGGCAACGGGTGACGTTGCAGGAAGCGCTTCACGCGGTAGCGTTTGCTGTTCGCACGAGCGGTGATCGGACGGGATTCACGGATGGCGCGCAAGTCCGCGGCCATTGCCGCGGCGGAGGCGTAGCGTTCCGCCGGATCGTCCCGGCAGGCTTTGTCGATCACCGCCTGCACGTCGTCGCCACCACGTGAAGGTGCAACGCGTTCCGCCAATGCTGCGAGCGTGATGCCAAGCGAGTAGATGTCCGAACGCACGGTAAGGTTCTCGCCGCGTTTCTGTTCGGGACTTGCGAAGCGTGGCGTATAGCCGATCACGGGGGAATCGCCGCCGCCACTGAGCACCGAGGCCAGGCCGAAGTCGATCAGCCGTGGCCGGCCAGCGGTATCGACGAGGATGTTGCCGGGCTTGATGTCCTGATGCAGCAGCAGGCGTTCGTGTGCATGCGCGACGGCCGACAGCACGTCCTCGAACCGCAGCAGGCGAGCCGCGAGCGGCAGGTCGCCATCGTTCGACCAGGATACGATGTCGCTGCCCTCGACGTACTCGGAGACCATCCACGGGCGGCCGACGTCGGTATGGCCGAAGTCCAGTACGTGAGCGATGCCGGGATGGTTGAGATCGAGCAGAGTCACGGTCTCGCGTCGCAATCCGTCTTCCAGGTCGGTGCGTGCGTAGCCGATCTTGCAGGCGGCGAGCTGGCGGATCGCGCCTTCGCTGCGCTCGACCTGGAATACCGAGGCCATGCCGCCGTGACCCAGCGGTTGCAGGACGGTCCAGCGGCCGATATGCGTGGGCAAAGGCTCGGCCAGCACGTCCAGCGCAAGCTCGATGCCCCGGACCTGGCTCAGGTCGAGCGAGGCGCCCTGGAATTGCAGCAGATCCCGCACCTGCCGGGCAATTGTCGGCGGCAGGCTGTCGATATAGCTGTCGCGTGCATCCGGAGCAAGATCGAGCACGGCCTGCATGTGCCCGGAGAGCCGCGTGAAGTCCGATGTCATGGCACTTCTTCCTGTGGAGCTCGCGGTGGCTGCACGTGGCTTCCTTCCATGCCGGCATGCGAGGTGCTGGAAAGTTCGCGCGCGAGCCATAGTTTCGCGGTGGCCCAGTCACGCGAAACGGTCGGGCGCGAGATGCCGAGCACATCGACCACCTCCTGTTCGGACAGCCCTCCGTAGACGCGCATGATCACGATCCGGGCGGCACGGGCACTGATGGTCTCCAGTTTCTCCATGGCCTGATGCAATGCCAGAAGATCGATCTGGGCCATTCCATCGCCCATGACCTTGTTCATGACCGTGATGCTGACGTTGACGGTATCGCGGCGACCGCGCTTGTCGGCCAGACGCACGCGCTGGTAGTCGATCAGGACCTTCCACACGATGTCGGCGGCCAGGGCGCGAAGATGCGACGAGTCCACGCTGTTGCCGCCACTCCGCAGCAACCTGACCACTGTTTCCTGTGCCAGATCGCTCGGATGCAGCGAAACCGGTTGATCAAGGCGACGCAGGGCGCGTTCGGCGAGTACCTGCAACTGCGGAAGCATTCGGGCAATCAGCACATCGCGTGCATCGTCATCCCCGTCCCGCCAGCGTCGCACCAGCACCGATGCTTCACTTCCCAGTCCGCTGTCGCCCGCTCCGGTTCCTGCCTTCAAGCAATCTCCCCTTGATGCTCCGGCACCCGGACAGCAACAACTGCACGCGTTATGCCGCAATGTGTAGCAATGCCCAGCACGTATCGCGCCAGAGCCACGCAGATGGCAGGGAACGATCCTGCCATTCCTTGAGTGACGAGTTCAACCGCGGAGGCTGCAGGAACTGGGCTCGGTCGCGAGCGGGGGTCGCTCGCGGCGGAAGCCGAGCGATGCGGCCCGGGTGGCGGTTCTGCCGATATCGGTGTGCGCCAACGCCCAAGGATGACGTCGATGCAGTCGGGACACGTAAAAGGGCATTGCCCGCGGCGCGCATGGCGGTTGCATGTGCGCCGGGATTGTCCGATTGTTGCGCGGGCGGTCGCTATACGACCGGGGGAGTTTCATGCAGCGCGCGATAAGCCGTCTGGCCAGGATCATCATCGTGGTGTTCGCGTTCTACCTGCTTGCAGGAAACGTGTTCCTGAATACCGAGTTCGGTCCATGGGCGATCAACCGCAAGCCGGAGAAATTCCACATCAGCTGGTCGCACGGCCTGACCTGGTGGCCAGGACATGTTGCATTGTGGAATGTTAAAGCGCGTGGCCACGTGCGGCACGTGGTGTGGAACGCCGGGGCACGCCGTGCGCAGGCGCGTATCGCGTTGCTGCCGCTGTTCGGCAAGGAGCTGAGGGTCACGTCGTTGGGTGTCGATGACGTCGCTGGCGACGTTGATCGCATCGACGAGGATATCCCTGCGCCGGACTATCGGCCCGGCGGCTGGACCCTGCGCTTCGAGCGCATCGCCACCGAATCCCTGCGTCGTGCGCAGCTGATGGGCGTTTCGCTGGAAACCGAAGGCAAGGTCGTGTTTGCGTTCTCCAAACAATTGCGTGGCGGGGCGATGGAAATCCTGCCTTCGCAGATCGACCTGCGCGCGACACGACTGGCGACGGGCGCGCAGGAATGGTTGCGCGATGCATCGATCAATGCGCATTTTGCGATGCGTCGGCATCGCTCCGCTGAAGTCCAGGGCATCGACAGGCTTGGCCTGCTCGATGCGGATCTGCAGATCGATGGCGTGCCGCCCGGTCTGGTGGTCGAGCTCGATCCCGGCGGGCACCTGCGCGGTTCGCTGGACGCTGATCCGGCCGGACGTCTCAAGGTCGATCTGGCCCTGCGTGATGGGCGCCTGCAGAACGGTGGGACGCTCGACCTGCGCCTGCCGATGGACGCCACGCGCGGTGCGCGCTCAAGCAACGAGATGGCCATCCTGCATGCGGCGGTCGGCGAATCCGATATCCGCTTCACGGCGCATCTGCCGCCGCCGCCCGAAGGCACGGGTGCGGTCGACATCGATCTCAGCTATGCCGGCACGGAGCTTGCGCGACAGGCCGATCTGCGTTCACTGGTTCAGCGCCTATCGGGTTCGATTGCGCTCGACTGGCATTTCGAATCGCTGCACTGGATCGGGCCGCTGCTGGTCAAGACGCCGTGGCTTGCGCTGAGCGGGGCGGGGCGTCTCGATGCCGATCTCAAACTGCACAATGGACGTCTCGTTCCCGGTAGCCGCTTCGATATTCCCGAAGTTGAACTCGCGGCGGACGTCGCGAGCCATCGTTTCAGCGGTATTGCACGCGCGCAGGGCCGGCTCGAAGCGGGCAAGGACGGAGCCGTGGCGAACGTGGCCCTTGTGCTCGCCCAGTTCGATGCCGCGGCCAGCGATGCGCCGCGCAAGCCGCTCGTGCGCGGCAGGAATCTGCGCCTGGATCTGGATGCCAGCGGGGACCTCGACGATTTCCGGGAATCGCTGCGTGTCGGCTTGCGCTTCGAGAACGCCGAAGCGCCGGATCTGCGCGCATTGAATGCGTATCTGCCGGGAGATTCATTGAACGTGATGTCGGGTAGCGCGCGCATCGATGGCGATCTCGTGCTGGGTTCCGATGGACGCATCGAACGCGGGCGTATCGGTATCAGCGGCCAGCGTGCGGGCGCGCGGCTCGGCGAGATCACACTCACAGGAGATTTCAATCTCGATGCGCGAATCGGTGGGTCCGATCTCGCGAAGCGTCACTTCGATCTCGACAACACGACGTTGCGGCTGGCGGATATCCGCGTTGTCGATGCCGGCCGCACGGCGGGCGAACGCTGGTGGGCGAACCTCACGCTCAAGCGTGCACGGGTCGAGGCGACGCGTCCACTGAACATTGATGCCAGCGCCGACATCGAATTGCAGAATGTCGGCCTCCTGCTGGCGCTTTTCACGCGGCATAGCGACTACCCGCGCTGGGCGCTGAAACTCGCTGACGCGGGGAGTCTGCGTGCGAGCGGCCGGTTGCAGATGCGCGATCGCGCGCTGGTGTTCGATCGTGTCGAGGCACGCAACGATCGTTTCGACATCAAGGCGCGTCTGCGCATCGCCAAGGCACGGACGGATGGTGATTTATTGCTGCGCTGGCGTGCACTGGGACTCGGGCTTGAGCTGGAGAGCGGCAAGCGCGAGTTTCATTTCTTGCGCGCCGCCGACTGGTATCAGGCGCGCAAGGATCTGCTCGCCAATTAGCTTTTTGCGGAAATAGCCTGTTGGCGCATTGATCAGGTCGCTGCATCGCAGTTCCACATGGCAGGATACGTGCCATTCAATCCCGGAGACAGAGAATGATTGCTCCATCGAGACATCGAGCCGCGCTGCTGGTTGCCAGCAGCTTCCTTTGTGCAGCGGCTGCCGCGAAGGCTCCGATCGACGCCGAAACGATGTGGCGCATGCAGCGCATCGGTGGACCCAGCGTGGCGCCGGATGGTCGCAACATCGTCGCGCCGGTCACCCGCTACGATCTGAAGGAGAGCAAGGCGCGCACGACACTCTGGTTGTTTCCCACCGATGGCAGCGAGGCGCGCCTGCTGACCACCGAAGCGGCCGACGCCAGTGCGCCTGCCTACAGTCCGGATGGGCGCTGGCTCGCCTTCACGTCGAAGCGTGATGGTGACGACGCCGCGCAACTCTACGTGCTGCCGATCGGAACGCCGGGCGAGGCACGCCGCGTGAGCGATGTCCCGACCGGTGTCGGCGGCATCCGCTGGTTTGGCGATTCGCAACGTCTGGCTTTCGTCACGCGCGTCTGGCCCGACAAGGACTGGGCCGCGATGGCCGCCGAGCTGAAATCCCGCAAGGACAGCAAGGTCAGTGCGCGTTCGTGGAACAAGGCCCCGATCCGTCACTGGGACCAGTGGCTGGACGATCGCGAAGCGCATGTCTACAGCATCGCGCGCACCGGTGGCGAGCCGCAGGCATTGACCCTGGGCAGCGGCCATTCCCTGCTGCCCCAGGAGCCGGGAACCGGTTCCTACGATATTTCACCGGATGGGCAACAGATCGCCTTTGTCGCCGATACGGCAAAAAGCGGCGTCGATTCGAATCCCGATATCTGGATGCTGGAGATCGGCAAGCGCGAGGCACGCAATCTGACCCCGGAAAATCGCGGCAACGACAGCTCGCCGAAGTTCAGCCCGGATGGCAGGCAGATCGCGTTCTCGCGGCAGACGATCAATGGCTTCTACGGCGATACGCGCCGGCTCGTCCTGCATGACGTCAAGCGCGGCGCCAATCGCGTCGTCACCGCGGATTGGGATCGCTCCGCCGACAATCTGCGGTGGTCGCGCGACGGGAAATCACTGATTGGCGCGATCGACGATGCCGGCACTTCACGCCTGTATGAGATCTTCATCGATGGACGCAAGCCGCGAGCGATTACCGGAGAGGGTGATTTCGGCGCGCCTGATCTCGCGCAGGATGGCCAGCTCGTCGCGCTGAGCCAGAGCTTCGTATCGCCGCCGCGTCTGGTCACGGTCGACCGCCGGAATGGTGGAGTCAGGATGATCGACCGCATCAATGATGCCGTGCTGGACGGAATCGAATGGGGATCCTATGAAAGCGTGACCTATGCCGGAGCGCGCGGCGAACCGATCCAGATGTGGGTCAACTACCCGCCCGGTTTCGACAGGAGCAAGAAGTATCCATTGTTTGTGCTGATTCATGGTGGTCCGCACAACGGCATCACCAATGCCTTTGCCTGGCGCTGGAATGCCCAGGTGTTCAGCGCGTGGGGCTACGTCACGGCATGGCCGAATTTCCATGG
>JBEBXZ010000066.1:0-7198 GCA_040391335.1 Dokdonella fugitiva
GCATATCGGGTCTGAGAGCCCCGCTGGGCGGAGGGCTGACAAAATGCAGGGAAATCCGGGCGCCGAATCCAGGAGCTTCGAGGCCGTTGCGCAGCGCGTCCGCGCAACGGCAAAGCCTATGGCAGAAGATCCGCCCCTCCCGCGCGGCGGCGGGAGGGGCGATGCGTCCTCAGGTCAGGTTGCGACCGTGGAACAGTTCCTCGATCTCGCGCTTGACCAGCGCCTCGATGCGCTGACGCTCCTTGAATGACAGGTCATCGGAATGCGCCTCGAACAGGTAGGTGTCGAGGTCGAAATCCTTGATGTGCATCTTCGTGTGGAACATGTTTTCCTGGTACACGTTGACGTCGAACATCTCGTATTTCTGGCGGATGTGCTTGGCCAGGTATTCCTGCACCGAGTTGATGCGGTGATCCATGTAATGCTTGCGACCCTTGATGTCGCGCGTGAAACCGCGCACGCGGTAATCCGCGATGACGATGTCGGACTCGAAGCTGTCGATCAGGAAATTCAATGCCTTCAGCGGTGAAATCACGCCGCAGGTGGCGACGTCGATATCCGCGCGGAACGTCGCAATGCCGTTGTGCGGATGCGTTTCCGGATAGGTATGTACCGTGATGTGGCTCTTGTCGAGATGCGCGACCACGGCATCGGAGATCGTGTCGCGACCGAGCTTCTCGACCACGGGCTCTTCCGAGATCAGGATCGTCACGCTCGCGCCCTGCGGATCATAATCCTGGCGTGCGACGTTGAGGATGTTGGCACCGATGATATCGGCCACGTCGGTAAGGATCGTGGTCAGGCGCTCGGCGTTGTAGGCCTCATCGATGTACTCGATGTAACGACGGCGCTGATCTTCGGACACCGCATAACAGATGTCGTAGATGTTGAAGCTGAGTGCCTTGGTCAGGTTGTTGAAACCCTGCAAGCGCAACCGGGGGATGGGTTTTACCACGTCGACTACCTCCAGCCCGGACCCCGGGAAAGGGCGCGCATTATGGGCCAATCGAAGGGGGGAGGAAACCACTGGAATCCGGACTTTCGCAATCCCGGCCCTCACCCGCCGGATGCGGACTCGCCGATATGGCACCGCAAAGCCGGAATACGCTCTCAAGACGGGGCTCGGGCGAACGCCAGCGGGGTGATTTTCCGCAAGCGCATGTGCCAATCGCTTGCGAAATTGTCAAACAACGACACTCTAGGGCAGATTTGCAATAAGATCGCCAGTCAGCTGCGGAAGGGGCGCAGTCGATGGAAATTTTCTGACAACTATGCGTTGCGTACGGACGCCGTGGGAGAAGTTCGCGTGAAAATGGCCGATTTTCGTTACACCTTGCAACGTAACGTGTCGAAGGTGCAGGCACCTCCCTCGCTGATTCCCGATCGTGCGGCGATGGAGCGCTTTCTCGGCATGTGCCATCGTCGGCGCTATCCGAGCAAGACGGCCATCATTCGCCCCGGGGATTCGGCGAACATCCTTTATTACGTCATCGACGGATCGCTGACCGTCTCGTCCGAGGACGAGGAAGGACGCGAGCTGATTCTCGCCTACCTGAATCGCGGTGAATTCATCGGCGAGATGGGCCTGTTCGTGGAAACCCCGCGCCGCGAAGTCATGGTGCGCACGCGCACGCCATGCGAGCTGGCCGAGATCGGCTACGAGCGCATGTTCAACCTGTTCGAAGGCCCGTTGCGCGACGAGTGTCCGAAGATCCTGTTCGCGATCGGCTCGCAGCTCACCAACCGCCTGCTGCACACCAGCCGCAAGGTCAGCCGCCTTGCCTTCATGGATGTGACCGGGCGCGTCGCCAAGACCCTGATCGACCTGACCGACGAACCCGACGCGATGACCCATCCGCTCGGCACGCAGATCCGCATTTCACGGCAGGAAATAAGCCGCATCGTCGGTTGTTCGCGTGAAATGGTGGGGCGCGTGCTCAAGCAGTTGGAGGAGCAGCGCATGATCGATGTCTCGGGCAAGACGATCGTCGTGCTCGGACGGCGCTCCGAAGGGCTCTGATCCACCCGATGCAGTCAGAACCCGGCGCAAGCCGGGTTCTTTTCATGCAGCCGCTCAATACCAGTCGACGTGACGCAGGGCGCGACCGAGCTTGCGCTCCAGCGCCTTGCAGGTCCGTGGACTGCCGTTGACGAGCACCGCATCACGCGCCTCGCGCAGCATCGGCGCATCGTGGTGCGAATCGGAATACGCGATATCCCACGGCGATGCGATGCCATGGACCCGCAACTGGCGCGGTTTCTGCACGCCAAAATTGTGTACCTGCTTGCGCATGCCGAGCCAACCCGGACGCAGGCGGGAACCGATGCATTCGATGTCGGGCAAGCCTATCTCGGTGAACAACGCGCAGACCAGCGTCTGCTCGCAACCGGTGACGACGAGCACGCGATCGCCCTCCGCGATATGCCTGCGCATCGCGAGGATGCCCTCCCGGATGAAGATGCGCTTGCGCTCCGCGAGTTCGCGCGCGAACGCCAAGGCCAGCTCGCGATAGCGCCGCTCGCCCACGCCAAGGAAAGCGATGCGCACGAATATGCCGATGATGGCCCAGCGCAGCGGCGGAATCAGCATCGGCAACGCGAGCACGGGTACCAGGACCAGCACGAGCAAGGCTCGCCACGGCGATCGGCTCAATCGCGCGCGCACGAACTCCGAGAATGCGTCACCACGCAACAGCACGCCATCGAAATCGAACAGCACCACGCGTTGCGCGACCTCCACCGCATCTCCTGACGCGGCACTCCCCTGCGGCATATCCATCAGCGTGGAAAGAAAAGTCGAGCGAGTTCGCTACCCGGATCGGCAGCGCGCATGAACGTCTCGCCGACGAGGAACGCACCGATGCCGGCTTCACGCAGGCGCGCGACATCCGCCACGTCGACGACACCACTTTCGGTGACCAGGATGCGTTCGTCCGGCATCTGCCGCTTCAGCCGCAGGCTCGTATCGAGCGACACCTCGAACGTGCGCAGGTTGCGGTTGTTGACTCCGATCAGAGGCGCCGGAATCTCCAGTGCGCGTTCCAGTTCTTCCTCGTCATGCACTTCGAGCAACACATCGAGATCAAGTTCCGCCGCGAGCAACGCGAGTTCGAGCAGGGCTTCATCGCCGAGCGCAGCCACGATCAGCAGGACGCAATCGGCACCGATCGCGCGCGCCTCGTAGACCTGGTACGGATCGATCGTGAAATCCTTGCGCAACACGGGAAGCTCGCAAGCCGCACGCGCTTGCTGCAGGAACGCTTCGCTGCCCTGGAAGAAATCCGCATCGGTCAATACCGACAGGCACGTCGCACCGCCGACGGCATAGCTGCGCGCAATCGCCACCGGATCGAAATCGGCACGGATCACGCCCTTGCTCGGACTCGCCTTCTTGATCTCGGCAATCACCGCAGGCTCGCCCGCCTCGATGCGCGCTTCGATCGCAGCCGCGAAACCGCGCGTGTCGGGAAGATCGGCCACGCGCGCCGAGAGTTCCGACAATGGAACGCGCGCGCTGCGCTCGGTGATTTCCTCGACTTTGCGGGAAAGGATGCGTTGCAGGATATCGGTCATGGCTTCGGATCTGGAAATCGGGATTGAAACAATCGGGGGGATCACAACGGACAATGCGGATTGCGGCGCGCGAGCCGCAGCACAACAGGATCGATTCGAGGACGTTCAATTATCACCTCTCCGGCGCATCTTTATCGTCGTCCCGTCCTGCGCCGGGACGACGATCGATAAAGAGTGCTATTCGCGATGCGCCTGAGCGACCATCCCGTATCAGTACGAATCGTGCGCTAGGCTTTTGCCACCTCATGCGTCGCGCGCACGAAGGCATCGAGCCTGGCGCGCGCCGCACCACTGGCCAGGGCCTCGCGCGCGCGATCGACACCGTCGGCGATCGACTCCGCAACGTTCGCCGCATACAGCGCCGCGCCCGCATTCAAGGTGACGATATCGCGCGCGACGCCGGGCTTGTTGTCGAGCGCCTCGAGCACGCGCTCACGCGACTCCTGCGCATTCTCGACACGCAACTGGCGTCCGGACGCCATCGCGAAACCGAGTTCCTCGGGATGCACTTCGTACTCGCGCACCACGCCATCACGCAGCTCGCCGACCATGGTCGCGCCACCGAGCGAGATCTCGTCCATGCCATCCTTGCCCCAGACCACCAGCGCATGCCGCGCGCCGAGCTGCTCGAGCACGCGCACCTGGATGCCGACCAGATCCGGATGGAACACGCCCATCAGGATGTTCGGCGCATCCGCCGGGTTGGTCAGTGGGCCGAGGATATTGAAGATCGTGCGCACGCCCATCTCGCGGCGCACCGGCGCCACCGCCTTCATGGCCGGATGATGGATCGGCGCGAACATGAAGCCGATGCCGACCTGCTCGATGCATGCGGCGACTTGCGCCGGTTGCAGTTCGATCACCGCGCCGAGCGCTTCGAGCACATCCGCGCTGCCGGATTTCGACGACACGCTGCGATTGCCATGCTTGGCGACGCGCGCGCCGGCCGCGGCAGCAACGAACATCGCGGTCGTCGAGACATTGAAGCTGTGCCCGCCATCACCGCCGGTGCCGACGATATCGACGAAGCTTTCGCGCTCGGTGATTTCGACTTTCGCCGCGAGTTCGCGCATGACCATGGCGGCGGCGGCGATTTCGCCGACCGTCTCCTTCTTGACGCGCAAGCCGGTCAGGATCGCCGCGACCATGACCGGCGACACCTCGCCGCGCATGATCTGGCGCATCAGGTCGATCATCTCGTCGTGGAAGATCTCGCGATGCTCGATCGCGCGCTGCAGTGCCTGTTGCGGGGTAATAGGCATTCGGGCTCCCAATTCCAGCCGCCCATGATGCAACAGGCCCGGCGTCGAGTCATCCGGCGGCCCGCATTGAAGCGTGACGCCGCCAGGCAGAAATGCGCCCGGGAGTATGTCGGGCTTATGGACCGAGCAGCGGGAGTATGTCGGGCTTATGGACCGAGCAGGCGGATCTATCGCCGATTCTTCAACAGTCCCACGGGCTCAGCGCGTCAGGAAATTACGCAGCAACTGATGGCCGTGCTGGCTCAGGATCGATTCGGGATGGAACTGCACGCCTTCCACGTCGAGCGTGCGATGGCGCAGGCCCATGATCTCATCAATGCCGCCAGCCTCGTTCCCGGTCCACGCGGTGACCTCGAGGCAATCGGGCAGGGATTCCTTCTCGACCACGAGCGAGTGATAGCGCGTCGCCTCGAACGGATTCGGCAGATCGCGAAACACGCCCTTGCCGTTGTGATGGATCGGCGAAGTCTTGCCATGCATGATCTGCCGCGCACGCACGACCTTGCCGCCGAACGCCTGCCCGATCGACTGGTGACCGAGGCACACCCCGAAAACCGGAATGTCCGCCGACAATCGCCTGAGCACGTCGAGCGACACGCCCGCATCATCCGGCGTTGCCGGCCCCGGCGAAATCACGATCTGCGCCGGCTTCAAGGCGCCGATCTCCTCGATCGACAGTTCGTCATTGCGCACGACCTTGACCTCCTGCCCCAACTCGCCGAAATACTGCACGAGGTTGAAGGTGAAGCTGTCGTAGTTGTCGATCATCAAGATCACGTTGCACCCATCTAATTGATTTTAAAGGACACGCAGGGATTTCGACGGCTCTGATACACACTCCATTACACACATCGGCAGCCGCCAAGCAGCCTTGGATAGGCATTATCCGACGAACTGAGAGGCTCCGACAGCGCCTTGGCTTTGATTGCGACCTCGGCCGGTCATCGGCCAAGGGGTAGCAGCCAGCGGCATACACTGGTGCCCGACCCTGCTTGACCTACTCAAATCGTCACCACGATTCCCCGTTGGATACCCGCATCGTCGCCTCTACCCAACCGCCACCTAGGGGGCGGGGATACGCCAGAGGGGGGGATCTTCCTCCCAATGTCTGCAATCGACCCAAAGCGGTCATCGGACACTGTTGTTTCAGCGGTACTACGTCTTTCCTCTGGGGCGTAGGTCGAGGCCCCTGACGGCAACGAATGCCCCATACCCCAAGCTAGCCGTCAATACTTTTGCTTCGACATCCAAACGGGCGATTACCTCTTCGAATTCCATCCGGTTTCCAGTATCCGGATCCTTCCAAGATCGATCTGTCGCGATCGATATCAACAGGCAGCCAACGCGTCGGTGCTCCGGCGCCATGTACTTCCCAACCAGCTGCATATGGAGCGCATTCCGAAGATCGGGGAAGGTGTAGTCTTTTTCTCCGATCTTGAGCTCGATCACCGCCTCAAGATGTGCTGTGGTAGAGGCCAAGCGGATATCGGATTCTTTTTCATCGCCCGTCACGGCTTCCTGATTGACCATGTAGGCGCCCCGGGCCATCTTCTGCAATTCTGCCGCCAGTGCACGGCGCAGCAACCGCTCGATGGTGATCGTCGCCCAGAGCTCCCGCGGTGACGCGTCCTGGAGCAGAAGATCCTCGATGTCGGCAAGCCTCGTGTCGAGCAGGGCTGCGATCTCCACGCGGCTGGTTGGCGAGAAATCATGCTCCCGCTCCAGCTGTACGACGTCGGCCTCGCTCAGTACAACGGCATCCCAGTCTTCCGCCAACTTCTCCAGGGCAACCGCCCGGACGCGGTCGCGGTAGTGCGCAACTTCCGGGTCATCGGCGAACTGCATCTTGATGTCCCATGCGCCGGGCCCCTTGATGCCCAACAGCGCGCTCCCCAGCATGCTCCGGGCGCGCTGGGCATGATCGCGGGGACCCGGCGAGTGGACGCCCTCATGATGCAGGTCGTCCTCGAACCTGATGTGGCGATTGGCCAACCTGACGAGCCGCAGCAGCAGTTCAGGCGACACCTCGAACTTGGACAGATCCAGATCGGATCCGTGACCGAACAGCGACGAGAACCAGCCGACCACCTGCGATTGCTGCGCAGGCAAGATCGAGCCGGACAGCCGTTCCATTTCTTCGACGCATACTGCAGGATCCAGGCGTGCGAGGATCGGCAGCCAGAACAGGATTTCTGACGGTTCCGGGGTGCCTTGCAACTTCGATATGCCTGTTGCCCGTATGTACGCAACGTCCTGGTCATCTCCGTGGTCAAGAAGAAGCTTCGCTGCGCGACCGACTTTGTCGGCTTCCAAAATGGCAGCGTCCTCCGTGGCAAGCGAGTCTTTCAGCCCGGATCGCATGC
>JBEBXZ010000067.1:0-7180 GCA_040391335.1 Dokdonella fugitiva
GGGTTGCTCTACAAGCCGCTGCCGTATCCGCAGTCCGGCCAGCTCGTTTCGGTCGAGTCGCGCATCATGGGTATTCCGTACAACGCAGGACTTTCGGTGCCGCTGCTCGACGAGGTCGCCCGCAACGCGCAAACGATGGATGGCGTGGCCGCCTATCGTTCCGGCGAGCTGGCCGTGCGTGACGAAGCCGGCCAGCGTACGGGTACGCTGCGGACCGCCAGCGTGGAACCGGCATTGCTGGACCTGCTGGGCGCACGGCCGGCGCTCGGCCGCCTGTTCGCGGCGGAGGATGCCGCCGAAGGCGCGACGGGCAACGCGATCATCTCGTGGGATGAATGGCAACAACGCTTTGCCGGTGCGGACGACGCCATCGGCCAGCGCATGAATCTCGATGGCAGGGATTACCGTGTGATTGGCGTGATGCCGAAAGGTTTCGTGTTCCCGTCGAGCCAGACGCGGCTGTGGATGCCGCTGGCATTCGGCGCTGATAAACGCGAGCGTTCGAATGTCGGCAGCTTCGATGGCTTGTTCGCACTGGCACGGTTGCGGGCTGGCGTCGAGCCGGCCGCAGCGGGTGGCGAGTTGATGACCATCGCGAAATCGATCCGGGAACTCGATAGCGCCTTCGGTGGCGGTTTCCAGATGCGCGTGGAACCGCTGCGTTCGTTGTGGATCGGTGATCGCCGCGAGGCACTGTTGCTGATGCTGCTGGCGGTATCGATGGTATGGCTGGTCACGGCCGCCAATGTGGCCAACCTGTTCCTCGCCCAGGCACTGGCGCGCCGGCACGAAACGGCATTGACCGCCGCGCTCGGCGCCGCGCCATGGCGGCGTGCGCGTGCGGCGCTGGTCGAGGTCGTGATGCTCTGCGGTGCCGGAGTCTTGCTCGGTTGCACATTGCTGCCGGGAGGGCTTTCGTTGCTGCGCCAGTTCGATCTGTTGCCGCGCGGAACGCCGCAGGCGATCGGCATCGATGCGCCGACGCTGGCGATCGTCGCGGTGCTCGCCACCGTGCTATGTGCCGTGCTCACGCTGGCGAGGTTGTCCGCGCAGGGCGGCAACCTGCACGACATGCTGCGTCGTGGCAGTTCGCGCCAGACGCCGGGAGGCACCGCGCAGACGGTGCGCAGGACACTGGTCGTGGCGCAGGTCGCGCTGACCGTCGCCCTGCTGTTCGGCATCGGCGTGCTGCTGCGCAGCTCGCAGAACCTGCTGGCCGAAGGCATTGGCTTCCAGCGCGATCATCTGCTCTACGTCAGCCTCGACGATCTCGTCCCGGCCACTGCGATGCCCGAAATGCGTGCCATGCTCCTGACCCAGCTCGTCGAGCGAGCGACGGCACTGCCCGGCGCAGACGTCGCAGGACTCGGCAGCATGGTGCCGTTCGGGTCCAGCACCAGCACCTCGAGCTTCACACCGCCCGGACAGGAAGGTGTCCAGAAGGATCAGGTCGCCTACGACCAGAAAATCGATGCCGGCTATTTCAGGGCATTGGACGTGTCGCTCCTGCGCGGGCGCAATTTCAGTGCGGACGAAGTGCGTTCGCGCGCGCCGGTGGCCATCGTCGACGAGCTGTTCGTGAAGCGCCATTTCGGCGACGCCGATCCGCTCGGTCGGCATTTCCTGATGGGTACCGGCCCGAAGACGCCTCCCAGCGAACTGACCGTCATCGGCGTGGTGCCGACGCTCAAGCAGCGCGCACTCGACGAGCCAGCCGATCGCGTCTCGATCTATCGGCCCGATCCGGCGCCGCCGCATGCGGCCCTGGTGCTGCGCACGACGGTTGACCCGTCCGTTCTGATCGCGCCGCTGAAAGCCCTCGGCGCGGAGATCGCATCCGCTGATGCGATCGGACCGATCGTCGCGATGAACGAGCGCATCGCCGACACCCTGCGTGACCGCACGCGTCTCAACACGTTGCTCGGTCTGCTCGGCGCGACCGCATTGCTGCTGGCCGCGGTCGGCCTGTACGCCGTGCTCGCCTATGCGGTGCGCCTGCGCGTACCGGAGTTCGGCGTGCGCATGGCCCTCGGTGCGCGCGCATCGCACATGCTGCGACACGTGCTCGGGCAGGGACTGACCCTGGTCGGCTTCGGTCTCGCCCTCGGCTTGCCGCTGGCCTGGGGTTTCGCGCGCATGCTGTCCGCAAAACTGTATGGCGTGGGCTCGTTCGACCTGCCGACGCTGGCCGCCGTCTCGATCGTTCTCGCCGCGATCGGCCTCGTGGCGTGCTGGTGGCCCGCGCGGCGCGCGGCACGCGTCGATCCCGTTGTCGCCCTGCGCGACGAATGATTCCGTCAATCAAGGATGCACCGATGATCCATCTCGAAAATGTCGAAAAATCATTCCCGCTGGCCGGCGGCCGTACCTGGGTGTTGCGCAACATCACGCTGGATATCGCCGATGGCGAATTCGTCAGCGTCATGGGGCCATCCGGCGCCGGCAAGAGTTCGTTGCTCAATGTCCTCGGCTTGATGGACCACGAGTGGCAGGGTTCGTACGCGCTGGATGGCGTGGTCGTCGAGAAGCTCAACGGCAAGCAACGGCAGGCGCTGCAGCGCGAGAAGATCGGTTTCATTTTCCAGCATTATCATCTGATCGATGATCTGAAGGTCTGGGAAAACCTCGATCTGCCCTTGCAGTATCGCGACGTTCCCGCCAAGGAGCGCGCGGCGCAGGTCGCCGATCTGCTCGATCGCTTCAATATCGTCGGCAAGAAGGATCTCTTTCCGAGCCAGCTATCGGGTGGGCAACAACAGCTCGTGGCGGTGGCGCGCGCGGTGATCACCAAGCCGAAGCTGCTGCTCGCGGACGAGCCGACCGGTGCGCTGCATTCGAGCCAGGCGCGCGTGATCATGGATCTGCTGCATGAGCTGCATCGTGGTGGCATGACGATCGTGCAGGTCACGCACAACGAGGAGTACGCAGCGGAAGCGCAGCGCATCGTCCGCCTGCGCGATGGCTGGCTCGATACGGCTGCGTGAGTTCGAGGCGGATGCAATCCGGTAGCTGTGTCGAGGAATCGATATGAATGTTTCGCACCCGTTGCGCGGGCTGTGGAAATACCGTGCAGCGAACGGCGTGACGATCGCCACGCTGGCGGCGACGATTGCGTTCGCGCAGGATTTTCTTCATCTCGCCGCACGGCACGCGGCTTCGTCCGATCCGGCTGCGGTTTTGCGCGGCGACTGAGATGAGACGCAACGCCGACGTGGGCAAGAGGCCCGGTGGTTCCGCACACTATGTATCGGACCGGCCACGAACCGGTCACGATTGACCCTTATTCCGCGGAGCGATTCATGGCTATCCAGGACAAGCCGAACATTCTCATTGCCGACGATCAGCACGACGTGCGTGAGGCCTTGCGCCTGCTGCTCAAGAGCGAGGGCTGGAGTTGTAGTCCGGTCGATGGGCCTGCCGCGGCGCTGGATGCCGTGCGCAGGCAGCGCTTCGATGTCGCGCTGATCGATCTCAACTACACGCGCGATACGACCTCGGGTGCCGAAGGGCTCGAATTGCTGCGCGAGTTGAAGAAGCTCGACAGTGATTTGCCGGTCGTGGTGATGACCGCCTGGGGAACGATCAACGTCGCGGTCGAGGCGATGCGCCATGGCGCGGGTGATTTCATCGAGAAGCCCTGGGACAACCAGCGCCTCATGAGCGTGCTCGGCAATCAGCGCGCGCTCGGGCGCGCCCAGCGTCATGCGCAGCGGCTGAGCGCCGAGAACGCCTTGCTGCGCGGCGATGGCGGCGATGGATTCATCGCCGAATCACCCTCGATGAAGCGCCTGCTCGACACCCTGGCGCGCGTCGCGCCATCCGATGCCAACGTATTGATCCTTGGCGAGAACGGCACCGGCAAGGGCGTCATCGCGCGCCTGCTGCATGGCGCCTCGAAGCGCGCCGAAGCGACCTTCGTCAAGGTCAACATGGGCGGCATTCCCGAATCGGTGTTCGAAGCCGAGATGTTCGGCCACGTGCGTGGTGCATTCACCGATGCCAAGAGCGATCGCATCGGCCGCTTCGAGCTGGCCGATGGCGGCAGCCTGTTCCTCGACGAGATCGCGAACATTCCGCTGGCCCAGCAACCGAAGCTGCTGCGCGTGCTGGAGGATGGCGAGCTGGAGCGCGTCGGCTCCTCGCGCACGCTGAAGGTCGACGTGCGCCTGATTTCTGCGACCAATGCCGATCTCGCCACCGACGTCGCGCGCGGTGCGTTCCGCAAGGACCTGCTGTTCCGGCTCAACACCGTGGAACTGCATCTGCCCGCATTGCGCGACCGCGGCGAAGACATCCCCCTGCTTGCGCAATCCTTCCTTGCGCGCTTCGCCAAGCGTTATCAGCGCGACCGCATGCGCTTCGCACCTTCGGCGCTGGCGGCACTGGCCGCCTACGCCTGGCCCGGCAATGTGCGTGAACTTTCGCACGCGATCGAACGTGCCGTGCTGATGAACGCGGGCGATGTGCTCGACGCCTCCTCGTTGAACCTGAATGCCGGTGCGATTGGCGTGGGTGCCGGCGCGATGCCTGCCATTGCCGCCGACACTGCATCGATGAACGTCGACCAAGCCGAAGCGCAACTGGTCAAACAGGCGCTCGAGCAGACCGGTGGCAATATCCAGCGCGCGGCGACCCTGCTCGGGTTGAGCCGCCCCGCGCTGTACCGGCGGATGGAGAAATATGGAATTTCGTGACGGCAGCGCGGGGTTGATAAGTTTCACCGCCGGATTGCGTTCTGGGTTGCAACTCCCCCGGAACATGCCGCATGAATCCAGTTGCCGTCCTGCAAGCCGCCGGTCCGGGCCCGGCCGCAGGCGCCACCACGAGCGAGAGCGGATCGGCCGGGCAATTGCCCGCGGTCGGATCGGTCGATCGCGCACAAAGCGACAGCCGCCAGCGGCGCTACCGCTTCCTCGGCTACCGCATCGATCCGGCGGCCCGCCTGCTGACGTTCGCCGGCACGCCGATCGCGGTGCAGCCGAAGGCTTTCGAGGTGATCGTGCACCTGCTCGAGAACCGCGAACGCGCGGTCGGGCGCGATGAACTGATCGCGACGATCTGGGGCAGGGTCGACATTGCCGACGCGGCGCTGGCCCAGGCGATGCTGATTGCGCGGCGTGCGCTGAACGATACCGGCCGCGACCAGTCCATCATCCGTACCGTGTTCCGTTTCGGATACCAGTGGATCGCGCCGGTCGAGATTGAATCCGTCGTACCCGGGCATGGCGAAGCGGCGCTTCTGCGAGCGCCGCGTGCAGTGGGCGCATCGAGCGTGATGCGCCGTCATTGGCGAGTGGCCGCGATCGGTTCGATCGTGTTGGCCGCGCTGTGCGGCGTCGTCCTCCTGCTTGCAGTGCGACCCGCATGAAACCGGGAGTCCGAGGCCGTACGGCGCGCTTTCAGGCAGCCGGTCGACCCGCGCTGAGAAGTCGCTGAGGAATTGCTGAGCTTTTTGGCATGTCCTGCGGCTCGGTGTTTCCGATGATCCGAGGTCCCGCGCACCGGGTGTGTGCGCACTCCTCTGGCTCGTGAAGGAAAAAATGATGTCGACAAGATGGGTATTCCGCGCGCTTGCCGCGCTCACCGTGTCCACGGCAGCCTGCACAGGCAGTGCCATCGCCCGGCAGGGCATGCTCGATCCGGGCTTCGGCGAGGACGGTATCGCCTTCGTCTCGGCAGACGGCACAAGCGGCCACCAAATGTCGGCGCGCGCCGTACTCGCGCTGCCTGACGGGCGCATCCTGCTTGGCGGCTCGCGCAACCGCCTGCGCGATTCGAGTCCCGATCCCGAACGGCGCCCGTTGCTCGCGCGCCTGAACGTCGCCGGCAGCATCGATGACAGCTTCGGCGAGGACCGCGACAATCCTGGCACGGTCGTCTTTTCCGATCTGTTCGCTGGAACCCAGGAACAATCGATCGAGTCGATCACCACGTTGGCGGACGGATCGATCCTCGCCGTTGGCACTGCCACGGCGTTTGGCCCGACCCAGGGCTTCGTGCTCAAGCTCGATGCCGGTGGACGTCTCGCCGATGGCTTTGGCGAACGTGGCGTGTTCAGCCTGCGCAACGCCTACCTGCATGCGATCGCCGTCGACGCCGAGGGGCGAATCCTGTTGGCTGGCGAGCACGCCGGCGGCACGCCCTTCATGCGCGGCGTGCTCCTGCGCCTGCTCGCGGATGGCACGCTCGACCCCGCGTTCGGCGTCAACGGCGAGGCGACACTGGCCTTGCCGGACAGCGAGCAGCTCTCGTATCTCGGCGCGCTCGCGATCGATGCGGATGGCAGCATCGTCGTCGGCGGACATTTCCAGGTGCCGCGCGCGGGCATGACCGACAACTACGACTTCTCGGTCGCGCGCTTCACGTCTGCCGGTGTGCTCGATCCACGCTTCGCGACGACCGGCTGGCGCACGTTCGATGTCGAAGCGCGCTCGGATTTCGACGGTATCGACCGGTTGTTCATCGATGCGCAGGGCCGCATCGTGTTCGGCGGACACTATCGGCAGTTCGGCGATGACGACTCGGACCTCGGCATCAATGTGTTGTTCGGCCGCCTGCAGGCGAACGGCGCCACCGACGAATCGTTCGGCGAAGCCTCGGGCCATACGCGCTTCGATTTGCTGCCGGATGGCTCCAACCGCTACGTGAGTGGCCTGGTGCAGGAGCCGGACGGCCATTTGCTTGCGAACATCGAGTACGCCTCCAGTGCGCGACAGGTGTTCATGCTGGTACGCAGCACGGCCGAAGGCGTTCCAGACAACGGTTTCGGAAAGCGCGGCGTGCTCGCCATCGACGTCGCACCGGAGGGACCGTTCAATCTCGCGCATGCCTTGACCCTGCACGAAGGGCGGCCGCTGGTCGCGGGTATCGCGCGCCGCAGCGCCGGCTCGCCGCTCGTCGACATCGCGGTCGCGCGCCTGGCGGACAATGACGTTATCTTCGCCTCGGGCTTCGAGGCGGCGCCGGGGCCCTGACTGTTGCGCGGGGGGGGCACCGGGCGGGGGGGGACCGGGGTGGCCCCCCCGGCGAGTATTATGTGGCCGTTTGGGGGGGGGCCAGGGGGCCCGGCGGGCCGCCCAACCCCCCACGCCGCGGGGGGGTCAACACCCCGGGGGGGGTCGCCGCCGCAACACCCGGCGCCGCCCCCAAAGCGGCGGGGCCGGAGCCGGTCATTCTGACC
>JBEBXZ010000068.1:0-7164 GCA_040391335.1 Dokdonella fugitiva
GCGGCTTTTCAAGGCGCTGCTCGCCGAGCATGCGGTCGACGCCGTACTCGTCTCATCGCTGATCGGCCACAGCCTCGACGTGCTGCGCAGCGGCTTGCCGACCTTGCGCATCGTGCATGACCACTATCCGCTCTGGCCCGTGCTGCATCGAAATTTCGGCGATCCAGCGCTGGCTTTCGACGATGCACAGCGCGCCGCGGATCTTGCCGCGACGGGCAAGGATCGCGAGTTCGCCAACGCGAAACCCGAATACTGGAAGCGTCTGCGTGAGGCCATGATCGCCGCGTTGATCGGCGCTCGCACAAGACTGGTCGCACCGAGCCGTTCGGCGCTGGCCAATGACCTGCGACTCGCTCCCGAGCTTGCCGTGCTGAACCACGCGGTGATCCCGCACGGTTTGTCGGCATGGCGGCACCCACTCGCACACGCCATCCAGCCGCCAACGCGTGAAAAGCTCCGCCTCGTGATTCCGGGACGCGTACGCCGTGGCAAGGGTGCGCAATTGCTCGAACAGGTGCTGCCGCTGATCCGCGCGCACGCCGAAGTGTTCCTGCTCGGCGCGGGTGCCGATGCGCATTCCTTCTTCGGAACGGGCGGCGTGCATGTCGTGCTCGATTACCAGCGCGGCGACCTGCCGCAACTGCTGCAAACCCTTGCACCGGATGCTGCCCTGCTGCTGCCGACGGTAGCCGAGACGTTCGGCTACACCTTGTCGGAACTGCGCGATCTCGGCGTTCCGGTGCTCGCCACGCGAATGGGTGCGCTGGTCGAGCGCATCGACGATGGCGATGACGGCTTCCTCGTCGAAGCCGATGCCGAAAGCGTCGCGGCGCGCATTATCGAGCTGGCCGCACACCGTGAGCAGCTCGCGCGGGTGCGTGAACGTCTCGCGGATTTTCGTGAACCGGATCTGGCGTCGATGGCCAAGGCCTACGCGAATGTTCTCGACTTGCCCGAACCTGCGGCTGCGCGCTATCCGTTGTCGATAATCGACCAGAACACGCAGGCCCTGGCCGCGCGTGCCGAGGAGATCGCGACATTGCGCGCGCGCGAGCAGGCACTGCGGGCCACACTCGAATCGACATGCAATGAAAATGCAAAACGCGGCGAATGGGGG
Source organism: Dokdonella fugitiva (assembly GCA_040391335.1). Lineage (GTDB taxonomy): Bacteria > Pseudomonadota > Gammaproteobacteria > Xanthomonadales > Rhodanobacteraceae > Dokdonella > Dokdonella fugitiva_A. Next base: position 1,118 of record JBEBXZ010000068.1, read on the forward strand.
CATGCGCTGGATCGCGATCTTGCAAAGGCGCGCCAGCAGATCGATGGCCTGCATGGCGATCTTCTGAACCGCACCGAATGGGCACAGCGACTCGATGCGGAGGTCAATGCCTTGCGTCCCTACAAACCTTCGTACGAACTCGTCGTGTCGAGCCGATCCTGGCGCATCACTGCGCCGTTGCGGACGATGACGACGCGTTTGCGCAACCTGCGCGCGCGTCTCGCGTTCCAGAAGGGACGTGCATTGGGCATCGCGCGACGCCTGCGCGGCAGCCTCGTCCAGCACGGAATCGGCGGCACCTGGGCACGCATCCTGCGCGAGTTGCGCGGCAGCCAACCCGTCCACGCGCGCGAGCAGTTCCCGGAGCCGACGGAAGCGTTTGCACCATTTGCAGTGCCGACACACGCCGCGCCACGCATCTCGATCGTCATTCCGGTCCACAACAAGTTCGCCTACACGGCCGCCTGCCTGCGCTCGCTCGTCGAGCACGCCGGCGCGGTCTCGTTCGAAGTGATCGTGGTCGATGACCTGTCGAGCGACCACACGCCGCAGCGTCTCGCCGAAATCGATGGCGTCCACGCCATCCGCAATGCCGAGAATCTCGGTTTCGTCGGCTCGTGCAATGCCGGCGCCGCAATCGCACGCGGCGAATTCGTGCTGTTCCTCAACAACGACACGGTGGTCACCGCCGGCTGGCTCGAAGCACTCGTCGCCTGTTTCGAGGAAGTGCCGGATGCCGGACTCGTCGGCGCACGGCTTGTCTATCCGGACGGTCGCCTGCAGGAAGCGGGTGGCATCGTCTTCAACGACGGCTCGGGCTGGAACTACGGGCGTTTCGACGATCCCGACGATGCACGCTACGCGTATCGGCGCGAAGCCGACTATTGCTCGGGCGCCGCCATCCTGCTGCGGCGCGCGTTGTTCAAGCAGCTCGGCGGCTTCGATCAGCGCTACGCGCCGGCCTACTACGAAGACACCGACCTCGCTTTCGGCGTGCGCGCCGCCGGCTACAAGGTGATCTACGAACCACGCTCGCGCGTCATCCATTTCGAAGGCATCAGCGCAGGCACGGATACCGGCAGCGGCATGAAGCGCTACCAGGTCATCAACCGCGGGAAGTTCCTCGACAAGTGGCGTGACGTCCTGCAGCGGCAGCCGGCGCCCGGCACCGCCATCCAGATCGCCGCAACGCACCGGGCAGCGCGCCGCATCCTGATCATCGATGCGACGACGCCGACGCCGGACCAGGATTCGGGATCGCTGCGCATGGTCAACCTGATGCGCGTGCTGCGAAACAATGGCTGCCATGTCGTGTTCATGGCCAGCAACCGGGCGTGGATCGAACGCTATACCGGCGAGCTGCAGGAATTCGGCATCGAGGTGCTGTACCACCCGTTCTCGCCGGAACCGGTCAAGCTGTTTCGCGAGCATGGCGCCGAGTTCGACGCGATCGTCCTGTCACGCCATTACGTTGCGGCGGAATACCTTGGCCTTGCGCGCCTGTACGCGCCGCAAGCCAGGCTCGTATTCGACACCGTCGACCTGCACTACCTGCGCGAACAACGCGCCGCGGAACTCGAAGGCAAACCGGAACTCGCGCGCATGGCCGCGGCGACGCGCGCGCAGGAGCTGAAGATCATGCGCGAATGCGACGTGACCCTGGTGGTCAGCCCGGTCGAGCAGGAAATCCTCTCGCGCGACGCGCCGGGCGTGCACGTCGACGTGCTTTCCAACGTGCACGAGATCCATGGCTGCCGGCAAGCCTTCAGCGCGCGCAAGGATCTGGTCTTCGTCGGCGGCTTCCAGCATCCCCCGAACATCGACGCCGTGCTATGGTTCGTCAACGAGGCATTGCCGCGCGTGCGCGAATCGCTGCCCGAAGTGCGTTTCCACGTCATCGGCAGCAAGGTGACCGATGCGGTGCGCGCACTGGCCAGCGACCACGTGATCGTGCACGGCTTCATCGACGACATCGCGCCGTACATGGATGGTTGCCGGCTCTCGCTGGCGCCCCTGCGCTACGGCGCAGGCGTCAAGGGCAAGGTCAACATGGCGATGAGCTATGGCCTGCCGGTGGTGGCGACGCGCATGGCGGTCGAAGGCATGCATGTGCACTTTGGCGAAGACGTGCTGGTCGCCGACGATGCGATCGGTTTCGCCGACGCCATCGTCGCGCTGTACAACGACGAACCGCGCTGGAACCGCCTGTCGGCCAATGGCCTGGCCAACGTGCGCGAGCACTTCTCGTTCGAAGCGGCGGAAACCGCGATCCGGCGGATCATCGGATTCTGAAGCGCGGCGGCGTTCCTCAGCCGAGGCGCCACTCGCCCTCGATTTCGAGACATTCCCAATACACCTCGTCCTCGACGACGGCGTTCGGGCCGAAGCTGCGTTCGCGGAAGAACACGCTGCCATCCGCGTGGCGCATCACCAGCGAGCTCGCACGCGTGCCGTAGTGTTCGCCACGGATGAAGATCGGCGCGAGCAGGCGCTCGCGTTCGAGGCCGACACCGGTATCGGGCAGTTCGTCGTCCGCTGGCAGCGTGGTATCCGCCAGCAGGGCGAGCAGCGCGGCATCATCGTGCACGCCGCGCGCCAGCGCGCTTTCGAAGCGCGAACGCAAACGTTCCACTTTGGGCCAATGCACGTCGATCGCGCCGTTGCTGATGACATGCACGCCACGCGGAAGGCGACGCAGCTTCGCCGTCGTGCCATCGATGAGCCAGCAGCCGCTGGCGTCACCGAGCACGAGATTGAATGGCCCGTATTCGTCGAAATGCGCCAGCACGCCTTCCGCATATTCACGCACGGGCTGGTTGCCGACCACGAAATCGCGCACGAGCGCACCGCGCGAGCGCGGTGATTGCGCCGGCAGGCCGGAACGCAGGTTGGTCACGGCCGCAACGCGTCCATCATTGCGCTGCATGAGCCAGCCGCCACCGGCCACCCGATCGCGCCCACCCACGCAATCCGGCGCGCTGCGCCAAGGCTGGGCCGCATCGGTCGCACGCGCGTGGAACTCGTCGCGATTGCCGAGCAGGAGTAGCGGCCAGTCAATCAGGCGATCGACGGCGATCAACAGGATGCACATGGTTTCGGACGGGTCTTTGCGGATGAAGTTCGGCGCGTGATGATGCGCTCAGTTCGCGGGTGGCGGCAGTTCGCGCAGCTTCTGTTCGAGGTTGGCGAGGCGCGGAACCTCCGGATCCAGATCCCGCGCCGACTTGATCGCACGCGTGGCATCTTCCCGTTCGCCTTCACCGATGCGTTTCTCGGCGACATCGAGATAGGCATTCGCCAACCGCGCTTTCATCGGCGACAAGGCCGCATCTGACGGCGAAAGCTGGCGAACCGCATCAAGCATGCCGAGCGCGCGCGACAAGGCGCCTTCCACCAGCAACTGGTCGAACAATTCACGCGCGCGCAACGGCAGTCGCGCAAGCCCTTCGCTGGCTGCCTGGTTGTTGCCGTCGATCGCCAACGCCGCCCGGTACTTGTCGTAGGCGCTGTTGCCCGGAGGTTCGATCAGCCGGCCTGCCTCGCTGGCAAGCGCAGCTTCGGCGATCAATTTCTGCATGCGGTCGAGATCCGCGGGACTTGCCTTCGGGCGTTCCGCGGCAATCGCCTGGCGTTCACGGAGCTCGCGCAACTCGACGCGTGCCGCGCGCATATCAGCCATATCCGCTCCCAGCGCTTCGGCCTGGGCGAGCAGGCGATCCGCAACACCGGGATTGCCGTCTTCAACGGCCGCATGCGCCTGCACGACCAGTGCCCGCGCCACGCCACGCAAGCCCGCGCGCGCGCGCGCGTTGGCAGGGTCGCGCTGCAGCACCGATTCGAAAATCGCCTGCGCCGAATCCGGCGTGCCGCTTGCGCGACCGGCGCGCACTTGCGCCTCGCCGCGCGCAAGATCGCGTTCGAGCATGGCCGCGGCGCTTTCCCGCTGTTTGCCGAGTTGCGCGCGCAGATCGGGCAATTCGGGATAGCCAGGCACGATGCGCGCGATATCCTCGATGCGCGCAGCGGCCGTCGCCACGTCGTTCGCCTGCAGCGCGCCGGTCACGATGAGCTTGAGCGCATCCGCGCAGCGGTTGATGCCGACCCTGGCCAGCGCATTCGTTGCATCGCCGGCGAGCACGCGCTGGTACAAGGCGATTGCGCCGTCATCGCCCAGCAGGCGTCCGCTTGCGAGCGCCTGCTGGGCGCTGTCGAGCAGCGATTCCGTTTCCGTTCCGTGCGTCTCGAGCGCCGCGATCGCACTCATGACCTGATCGATGGCCGCGCCGCCGCCGAGCAATTCGCGAGCCGTCATCGCCGCGCGCCTCGCGGAAGCCAGGTCGTTGCGCCCGATCGCCGCACGCGCCTGTGCGACCAGTTTCTCGCCAACCTCGTTGAGTCCACGCCGCGCGATGTCGTTGTCCGGGTCGATCGACCGCGCACCCTGGAACAGTTCCTGCGCGCTGTCGCCGTTGGCTCCGCTCAGATTGCCGGCATCCAGCGCACGCTGCGCGCGAGCACGCATGTCGTTGAGTTCGGTACTGGGCAGGTAGGCGCGCAGCCGGTCCTGGTGCTTCCATGCGAAGAAGGCGGCGCCACAAACGAACAGGATGACGATCAGCGCGAGCCATGGCACTCGGCGTTGCGGCAGCTTGCCGCGCGGGCGCTGGTCGCTGCGGCTCGCGCGCAGGATGTGGCTGTCGGTCGCCGCCATGATTTCTTCGAGCCGCCCCATGCTCGGGTCCGAGCGATGACGCGCCGTGTTCTCGACCGGCGACGGGCGCGGTGAAGCGGATGACGCCGGCAGGGGCGACACGTGCGTTTCAAACGAGCGCGCGTCGCGCGCAAATGCTTCGGGAATGCCGTCGAGATGCTTCAACTCGCCACCCGCGATCGCATGTTCGTAGCGCTCGATCGCCACCGCGGCCTCGTTACCGGTCTGGAAGCGATCCTGCGGCTCCTTAGCGAGCAGGCCATCGACCAGCGGTTGCAGCACGGCCAGCGATTCCGGCAAACGCGGCACCGGCTGGGTGATATGCATGATGCCGACCGCCAGCGAATCCTCGGCGTGGTATGGCACGCGACCCACGAGCATCTCGTAGAGCACGACGCCGAGGCCGTACAGGTCGGAGCGGCCGTCGACCTGCTTGCCGCGCGCCTGCTCGGGGCTCATGTAATGCGGCGTACCGACCACGGCGCCGGTGCGCGTCATGCGCGTCACCGAATCGTTTGCGCGCGCAATGCCGAAATCGGTCAACGCGGCAGATCCGTCATCGCGCAGCAGGATGTTGTCGGGCTTGATGTCGCGATGGATGACACCCTTCTGCTGCGCGTAGTTGATGGCGCCGGCAATCTCGCGGATGACGCGCAGCGAAAAGGGTACTGAACGCGGGACGCCATCCTTGCCGAGGATGGGTCCGCCGGCGAGATCTTCCATCGCGATGTAGTGATAGTCGCCCGCCCTGCTGACGTCGTGGACGCCCACCACGTGGCGATGATGCAGGCGCGCGGCGATCTTCGCCTCGCGCAGGAAGCGTTCGCCGAAATTCGGATCCGCCAGCAGCGCTGGCGACATGACCTTGAGCGCGACTTCGCGGTCCACGGATTCCTGCACTGCAAGATAAACCGTGGCCATGCCGCCGCGTCCCAACTGGCGCAACAGACGATATCCGGGAATTTCTATCACGTTCGATGGTGTTCCATGCAGCACATCCCCCGCGCAGTCGTTAACGCGCGGCCTAGCATATCAGGGCAGCCGCAAGCTGCGGCTCGCGTCTTGATCAGGCAACGCGGCGCGCCTCGATGACATTGGGTACGGCCAGCAGGCGGCCCAGCAGGGACGACAACTGGCCGAAATCCGCGACGCGGAGGGCGAAATTCATCTCGACTTCGTTGCGCACCGGATCGGCGCGCGCATTGACCGCCAGCATGTAGATGTTGGCGGCCGCAATCACGTTGGTGACGTCCTTGTGCAGCCACTTGCGGTCGTAGCCGCGCACGATCACGTTGACTTCATACGCCTGCGCACGCGCGCCGCCCCAATCGACCTC
>JBEBXZ010000069.1:0-7157 GCA_040391335.1 Dokdonella fugitiva
GGATCTGCATATCGATGCCGATCCGGACCAGATCGAGCAGGCGCTGATCAACCTGCTCAAGAACGCGGTTGATGCGGCCCTGTCCACGCAAGGCGACGTCCGCGTCCGCTGGTCGCGCGATGGCGCCATGCTCGCTATCGCGATACTCGATGGTGGTACCGGCCTGCCACCGAGCGAGAATCTTTTTGTTCCATTCTTCACGACAAAGCCCGGAGGGTCCGGCATCGGTCTCGTGCTCGCGCGCCAGATCGCCGAAGCGCATGGCGGATCCCTGACATTGGAAAATCGCGGCGATGCGCCGGGTTGCATCGCACGCCTGCGCCTGCCCGCGGGAAGCCCATGAACAGCCTGGAATTGCTGGGTCGACGTCTGCGCCGATGGGTGTGCTGCTTCGGAATGCTATTGGTGCTGGCATCGTGCACCGCACACGAAGAAGTGGATCCTGCGCCTGCCACGGATGCGCAGGTGAGCGAGCGACTGCTGGCGGCGCAATGCGCGTTGATCGCCCATCGTGTCGATGCGTTTCCGGGATCAGCGGGCGTGCTGCTGCGCAGCTACGATCCCCCGGCTGCCGGCACGTCGAGGGATGCCGCCGCGCTGGCGACTGCCGCCTTCAGCTATGACAACGCGCTGGCCGTGGTCGCTCTTGTCGCCTGCGGAAAGCCCGTGCAGGCTAGGCGTATCGCCGAGGCATTGCGCTTGGCGGCGAATGCCGGGCGACTGCGCAACGTGTATCGCGCTGGCGTGGTCGAGGATCCGCCGTTGCCGAATGGATGGTGGAGCGAAGCGGAATCACGCTGGGTGGAAGATGCCTACCAGATGAGTACGGCGACCGGGAACGTCGCGTGGGTGGCACTCGCCATGTTGACGATGGCCGCGCAGGAGGATGATCCGCGCTGGCGAGAGGCGGCCGCGCATCTCGCGCGCTGGGTGGTCGAGCGCGCGCGTGATACGCGCGGCGTCGGGGGTTTTTCTGGGGGAATGCACGGTTTCGACGGTGCCGAGCAGAAGCTCGGCTGGAAATCCACCGAGCACAATATCGATCTGGTGGCCGTGTTCGATCTGCTGGCTGCTGCGGAGCCGCAGGCCGGCTGGTCGCGCTACCGCGACGAAGCCTTGGCTTTTGTCGATGCGCAATGGGACAGCAGCGATGGTCATTTTCGCATCGGCACCTTGCCGGATGGAAAGACTCCGAACTTCGACAGCGGCGGGCTTGATGCGCAGCTTTGGCCACTGCTGTTGCGTGAGGCTCGCGACGATTGGCGGCGCTCCCTGGAGCATGTCGCGCAGCGCCACGGCGTTGGCGATGGCTTCGACTTCAATGAAGACCGTGACGGCATCTGGACCGAAGGCACCGCCCAGGCGGCGCTCGCTTTCGCCTGGCTCGGTCGCGGCCATGAAGCGCAACGTGCCCTGAGGTATCTGGAAATTCAGCAGGCCATGCAGCCCGCCGATGCGTATCTTCCGGCGACCGATCGCGAGCGGATCACCACGGGACTTGCGATCGATCCGCAAAGCGATTCCGCGGATTTCTATTATTTCCAAAGGCCGCACCTCGCCGCGTCCGCGTGGGCCGTGATGGCGGCGGCGAAATGGAATCCGTTTGCGCCTCGCCAGGCGGCATCGGCGCCGGTCCCGCGTCCAGGGGATCATTCGCGATGAGCGGGGCGGCTGGGCAGAAAGGAGTTGCCTGGCCGCCGATCCTGTTCGTGCTGTTCCTGCTGGTTGCCATCCTGCTGGGAATCCATCCGGCGGATCGCTCGGACTGGCTGCTCGAAAATGTACTGGTCGCGCTTGCGCTGATCTGGCTCGTGCATGGCTATCGCCGATCGCGATTGTCGAATACGGCCTACGCGCTCTTGTTCATGTTCGGTGTGCTGCACGAGATCGGCGCGCACTTCCAGTACGCTGGGGTGCCTTACGACGAAGCGTTCCGTTCGCTGACGGGTTGTTCGATCGACGCGATGTTCGGCTTCGAACGCAACCACTACGACCGACTCGTGCATTTCCTGTATGGCTTGATGCTCACGCCGGTCGCGGCGGAAATCATCGACCTGCGCGTCCGGCCGGACGGCATCTGGCGTTTCCTGCTGCCGGTGACCTTCATGTTCGCGCAGGCGCCGATATACGAACTGATCGAATGGGCGGCAGCCAGCGCATTCGGCGGTGAACTCGGTGCAGCGTATCTCGGTACCCAGGGCGATGCCTGGGACGCGCACAAGGACATGGCGCTTGCCGGTCTTGGCTCGCTGATCGCGCAGCCGTTGTGGATGTGGGCGCGGCCACGACAATCCCGCGACGTGCTTCCCACCTGAAGCGCCGCTGCGCGCCTTCCGGCGGTCGCAGCTACTTGTCCTTCATCAGAATCCAGGGTTGGCCTCGATGCATGGCTCTGCGCCGCCCCCTGGGCGGCTTCCGGATCGTCTTCGACAGAATCTGGTTGACGAAGACGGTCGCCGGGTGCTCAAATCCGCGGCCATAAAGACGTTTAGACGTCCAATCAATTTGATTCTTGGTTTATCGCGGCATTCGAGGAAAGGACGGCATCATGCGCTCCAGGGTCATCAAGTTTGGCGGAACCTCGCTCGGCGATGCGGCGCGAATCGCGCGTGCAGCGGGTGCGGTGGCATCGGCGCAGGTGGGCGGCGCGGTCGCGGTGGTGGTCTCGGCGATGTCCGGAGTGACCGATCGCCTGCTCGAAATCGTCGCCATCGCACCCGTCGACATCGAAGCCGCACGCGTGCAACTCGATGCCTTGATCGACATGCATCGCCTGACCGCGCATCAGCTCGGCGCCGCGGCCCTGAGTGAGACGCCGTGGACGCCGGATCGCCTGCAGCAACGCTGCCACGAGGTGCTTGCTTCCGTCGCAGGCGGCGATTCGTCGGCACGAGACCTGCTGCTGGCAACTGGCGAAAAGCTTTCCGCATGGTTGTTGCTCGGCGTGCTGCGCGCGCAGGAGGTCGATGCGGCGATCGTGCCGGCCGAGGTGCTGGTGCGCACGGTGGCCGGTCTTGCGGAAGTCGAGGTCGATCGCGAAGTGACATACGCGGCGATCCGTCTGCGCGGTGACGCGTTCTGGAGGCCGGTGGTTCGCATCCTGCCGGGGTTCACCGGTGCCGATGCGCAGGGCCGCACGACGACGCTCGGTCGCAATGCTTCCGACTACAGTGCTGCGCTGTTGGCGGCAGGGCTCGGTTGGCCGCTGGAGATATGGACCGATGTGGCCGTTTGCTACAGCGCGGATCCGCGCGAGGTGGCCGGAACGCACCTGCTGCGCAAGCTTTCGCTGATCGATGCGCATCGCTTTGCGCGTGCCGGCGCGAGCGTGATCCACGCGCGCACGCTCGAACCCCTGTTCGACAATCCGGTTCCATTGTCGATCGTCAACAGCTTTGCCGCCGATTCGGAAAGCACGCGGATCGGCGATGCCGCGAGCGAACCCTTGCGCGGTGTCGCCGCGCGTTCCGACCTGCTGCTGTTGCGCGGTGTGGCGGCGGCGACCGTATCGGCCGTCGACCACGGGCGCGACATATATGCCGATGCGCCGGTCGCGCTGTTGAATGCGACCGACGATGCGGCCGAGGACGCCTTGCCGGTGGCTGTCGTAAGTGTGTTCGATGACACCCTCGGCGTGGCGCTCGTGCAGCGTTGCCGGCATGCGCTTGCCGCGGCGGGACTCGCTGCGTTCGCGCTTTGGTGGTCGGCCACGGAATCGTGTGTGCGCATTGCACTGCCGAAAGCCGATGCGCAGGAGGGTCTGCGTATTCTGCACGCGGCGCTGTTTGCCGGAGCGAGTGCGGGCAGCGTGCATCTGGCGGTCGTCGGCGCGACGGGGCGTGTTGCGCGCCGATTGCTCGAGCTTATCTCCGCCCAGCAGGCGGCGCTCGCCGGGCGTGGCATCGATCTGCACCTGATCGCGGTGGCGAATTCGCGCCAGGCGATCGTTGCGCCGGAAGGCATCGATGTTGCCGATGCGGCGAACCAGCTCGAAGCCGCGGCGGAATGCACGCTGGATGCGTGGTCGCACGATCTGCTTGCGCGACCGGAACGGCCGCTGGTGTTGCTCGATTGCTCGGCCAGTGCCGAGGTTGCCGCGCGCTACCCGCAATGGCTGGCGGCCGGCATCGACCTGGTGACGCCGAACAAGCATGCGCCGTCGGCAGCCGCCGATTTGACGCGAGCGATCGATGCGGCGCGTGCCGCATCCGGGGCGAGCTTCCTCTACGAGACGACGGTCGGCGCGCAATTGCCGCTGTTGCGCACCCTGCGCGAACTGCGCGCCGCGGGCGACGATCTGGAAAGCCTCGAGGCAGTGCTTTCCGGCACGCTCTCCTACGTGCTCGCGCGCGTTCGCGAAGGCGTGGCATTCTCGGCGGCGGTGCGCGATGCCGTGGACATCGGCTACGCCGAGCCGCATCCCGCGATCGATCTTTCCGGTTTCGATGCGGCGCGCAAGCTGGTCATCCTGTTGCGCGCGCAAGGCATCCACATCACGCTCGAACAGATCGAACTGACGCCGCTGGTGGATGCCGCACGACTGGCCGAACCGGATTCGCAACGCCTGCTGGACAGCCTTTCCGGACTGGATGCGCATTGGCGTCTCGCGGCGCAGGTTGCCGCGGCGAACGGCGAATGCTGGATCTACCGCGCCAGCTATGCCGATGGCATCGCGCGTCTCGCCCCCGAGCGCGTGTCGCTGGGCCATGTGCTCGCACGGCTTGCACCTTGCGAGAACGCGTTGCGCCTGAGCAGCGCCTACTACCGCGCGGCGCCACTGACGATCGCCGGCCCGGGCGCCGGCATCGACCTGACCGCTGCAGGCGTATTCGCCGACCTGCTCGATGTCGTGCAGCGGCGAACGCAGACCGCACCACGCTCCGCCGCCGCACAGGGCGGGGGCGGAACGCGCTGGCGGGATGCTGCGTAGGCGGGGAGCCACGCGCCGCTGGCGTGTCGCATGGCTTCAAACTGGCATGTGGCGCAGTGCCGCGCATTGGCTTCCGCCGCCGCATCGGCCTTTCGTCACTTGCCTGGAGCGGCTCTGTCGAGTATTCCTCGGTGCTGTCTGAAACCGGGGAGTTCCCATGAAGCGATATTGGCTGCTGGCGCCTTTCGGCTTGCTCGGCGTGCTCGCGCACGCGCAGGAGCGGCGAACGATCACGCATGAGGATCTCTGGCAGTTGCCGCGGGTCGGCGCGCCGGTGACGAGTCCGGATGGACGTCTTGCCGTGTTTCCGGTCGGCGAACCCTCCTACAAGAAGGACGAGTCGATCAGCGATCTTTGGATCGTGCCGACCGATCGCAGCGCCGGGGTGCGGCGCATCACGGCCGACAAGGCTGCCGAAAGTTCGGTCGCGTGGAGTGCGGATAGCCGGCGCATCGCGTTCACGGCCAAGCGCGGCGACGACAAGCAATCGCAGGTGTATTTGCTCGATCTCGTGCAGGCGGGTGAAGCGCAGCGCGCGACGCGCCTGTCGACGGGCGCCGCGACGCCACGGTTTTCCCCCGATGGCACGCGCCTGCTGTTCAGCAGCCGCGTCTATCCGGGCAGCAAGGTGGATGCCGACAACGAGCGTCTCGCCAAGGAAGAGGAAGAGAAGAAATACAAGGCGCGCGTCTACAGCACGTTCCCGATTCGAGCCTGGGACAAGTGGATCGACGACAAGCAGGCGCATCTGTTCGTGCAGCGCATCGGCGATCAGGATGCGCGCGACCTGCTGGCGGACAGCGCGCTGGTCAAGTTGCCGGGCTACAGCCTGTCGGACAGCTCCGCGCAGTGGGCGCCGGATGGCAAGTCGGTCGTGTTCGTCGCGAGTCGCAACCGCGACCGTTCCGCATGGTCGTTCACGCACTCGGACCTGTGGCAGGTATCGGCCGACGGTGGCGAGCCGCGTCGCCTGACGGGTGCCGATGCGCTCGATGCGGCGGATTCGTGGGGAACGCCGAAATTCAGTCGTGATGGCCGCCGCCTGTTCGCGACGGTGAGTCCGCGCACCGACAACGTCTACAACCTCAGCCGGATCGGTGTGTTCGATTGGCCGGGCATGCGCCTGCGTGGACATATCGAAATGCCGGACAAGCGTGACGTCGCGGATTTCGACATCGCGCCCGATGGACGCAGCGTCTACGTCCTCGCCGAGGATGCGGGCCAGCAGAAACTCTATCGTGCCAGTGCGGATGGCGGTGTCGCGCAACTCGTTGCGACGCCGGCACACGGCATCTATTCGGATCTGAGCATCGGCGGCCAGCGCGAGCCGGTGCTCGTGGCGAGCTACCAGAGCGCGACCGAGCCGCCGGAGATCGTGCGGCTCGATGCAAGGGGTAATTCCGCGCAGCGACTGACCACGTTCGCGACGACGAAGGCCGCGGCGCTCGATCTCGCGCCGGTGGAGAATTTCTGGTTCGAGAACGCGCGCGGCCAGCGCATCCACAACATGCTCGTGCGACCGCCACATTTCGATGCAAGGAAGAAGTATCCGCTGCTCGTGCTGATGCACGGTGGGCCGTACTCGCAGTGGCTGGATCAATGGGTGTTGCGCTGGAACTACCATCTGCTCGCCGCGCCGGGTTACGTCGTGCTGCTGACCAACTATGTCGGCTCGACCGGATTCGGCGAGGGTTTCTCGCAGGCCATCCAGGGCGATCCGCTGAAAGGTCCGGCCGATGACATCAACCAGGCGGCGGACGAGGCGATCAGGCGCTACCCGTTCATCGATGCCGACAAGCAGTGTGCGGCTGGCGCGAGCTACGGCGGTCACCTGGCGAACTGGCTGCAGGGCACGACCACGCGCTATCGCTGCCTGATCAGCCATGCCGGCCTGGTCAATCTCGAATCGCAATGGGGTACCAGTGATGTTTCCTACAGTCGCGAAGTGAGCAATGGCGGACCGGTGTGGGAGCAGGGCGAGATCTGGCGCGAACAGAATCCGATCCGCTATGCGGCGAATTTCAGGACGCCCGTCCTGGTCACGTTCGGCGAGAAGGACTTCCGCGTGCCGGTCAACAACGGACTCGAATACTGGGCCGCCTTGCAGCGCCAGAAAGTGGACAGCCGCCTGATCGTGTTCCCGGACGAGAACCACTGGGTGCTCAACGGCGAGAACAGCCGCTTCTTCTACAAGGAAGTGCAGGACTGGCTGGCGCGTTTCATCGGC
>JBEBXZ010000070.1:0-7147 GCA_040391335.1 Dokdonella fugitiva
GAGTCACCAAGCTCCAAAACAACCACGACCATCCAATGGAAACCTGCCCTGCTTCGCCAAAGTTCACGATCGGACCTATGGCAACGTGTAAGGCAGTCGCTACCATGACATTCCCTCTGAAGTATCCACGGATCGCGCTTGGATTTCCTCCGCATGTATCGCGAACTGCGCATTGATCCGGGTGCGGATCTTGATGCATTCAAACTGGCCTATCGGCGTCGCGTCGCCCTCGTCCATCCGGACCGGATCACCGCCAAGGATCCCATCTCACAACATCTGGCGAATCAGCAGCTGATGCGCTTCACCGCCTGGCATGACGCGGTGATGAAGTTCCACGCGCACCACGGGCGCATGCCCGGCGCACTGCCACGTCGTGGCCGGCAAACTGCTGCGGTGGACTGAGACAAGTCGCGAAAGCGATCTGGAATCTCCAGCACGCAAGGAACGAGGCAAGAGGCCACGCTGCCATCGGCACCGGAACGCGCCGTGCAAAACCTGCGGCGGCGAATCCTTCATCGCATACCCGCTTGCCAGGGCACTCCGATGCCCCTCATCGCGCCGGCGTTCAGCAACGAATCCGGTCCTGCCGGGATGTGGAGATTGAAGTTCTCCAGAGTTCCCCTAGACTCGGACGACACGACGGCGGAGCAAGCGAAATGCGCAGCGTCAATGAGTGGTTCGGCAACTACAGCAAGGATCACCGGAATCCGACGAATCGCCTGATCCACTGGATCTGCGTGCCGGCGATTCTCTGGTCCGTGATCGCCGCGCTGTGGGCTATTCCTGTTCCGTCATCGATCGGCCGCCCGGGTTTCTGGGCCGGCATGGCGATGGTCGCGTCATTCGCGTTCTACTGGAAAATGTCCAGGCCGATCGGCATCGCGATGCTGATCGTGTTCGTCGTGCTTGGCCTTGTCACCGAAGGCCTGTATCGAACGCTTGGACCGATCGACTTGCTGTGGCTCGCGGGTGGCGTTTTTGTCATCGCCTGGATCGGCCAGTTCATCGGGCATCTGCTCGAAGGTGCGCGCCCATCGTTCTTTACCGACCTCGCTTACTTGCTGATCGGCCCTGCCTGGCTGGCTGGCAAGCTGATGCGACGCATGAAAATCAGCTTCTGATCCGGGGGATTCGCGTGCCTGGACATCCGCTGGAGGCCCATCGCAACGGGCGGATAAGCTGGCTGCGTGCCGCGGTACTCGGCGCGAACGACGGCATCGTCTCGACCGCCAGTCTGATGATCGGCGTCGCCGCCTCGAATGCGAGCGGAAACAGCATTCTCATCGCAGGGGTCGCAGGACTGGTCGGTGGCGCGCTCTCGATGGCCGCTGGCGAGTACATCTCCGTCAGCTCACAAGCCGACACCGAGAATGCGGAACTCGCCATCGAGCGCGCCGAACTGGCGAGCTATCCGCAACACGAGGTGCGGGAGTTGGCACGGATCTATGTCAAACGCGGGCTCGACCCCGCGCTCGCGCGCGAGGTCGCCGCGCAGTTGATGGCGCACGATGCGCTGGAAGCGCACGCGCGCGACGAACTCGGCATCACCAAGGAGTTGCGCGCTCGGCCGCTGCAGGCGTCCTTCGCATCGGCAGCGGCATTTGCCAGCGGCGCCGCCTTGCCCTTGGTCACTGGGATCCTGGCGCCAGCGCAACATGTGGTCGCCATCGTGATGATCGTGTCGTTGTTCTGTCTCGCCGGTCTCGGTGCTGCCGCGGCGCGTGTCGGCGGCGCAAGCATGCGCAAGGGCGCACTTCGCGTTCTTTTCTGGAGCGCCCTGGCCATGATCGCAACCGCGCTGATCGGCAGCTTGCTCGATTCGGGGATTGCGTAGCGCTTCGCGGATCATCCACGCGGCTTGTTGCTGCCTGAATCTGTCGTCAGCGGCTGGCGCGCCATTGTTCAGGACACGAAATCCGGAGCTGTCGTCCGCCGCGTACGAACGGACTTTTGTGTCGGCCGTGCCACGCGCCACCTGATCCAGTATCGTCGCCTTATCAACCCATTCCGGAAAGCATCATGCGCACATGGAGTATGTGGATTTTCGCCCTGCTGCTGACCATCAGCAGCGCGCACGCCGAACAGGCCGGCGGCTATTTTCTTGTTTTCGGCTTTGACGGAGAACAGGTTCGCGCGCCATCCATCATGGCCACCGACCGGTATGTCGCGGCCCGCGGCAGCGAACCCGATTCGGGTTGGACCTTGCGCCTTCTCGATGACAAGGGTTCTGCGTTGTTTTCAACACGACTGCGGGATCCACTGAAAGGAAATATCGCGCACGCGGTTGCGGATCCCATGCTGGTCGCCCGTATCCCGGCGCTGGAAAACGCGACACGGCTTGAGTTGCTCGCACCGGGCGGTCGGGTAGCGCTCGAACAAGCCTTCGATTCCACCCTGCGCGAAGCCGCCGTGGAACGCGCAGACGAGATCGCCTCGATCACTCATGTCCCGATGACGACGAGCGCGGCGAAATCCAGCGCGATCGACATCCCCGCACAAGCGCAGGTCCCGGCACGCCAGGCCAGGATCAGCGAGGCATTGCGTTCGCTCGGCGCCGACGCCAGTCCGGCGCAACGCGATGCGGCGGATGCGTTCCTTCGTTCACAAGGTGATCGCCGCCATTCGCGCCACGAGGCAGAGATTGCGCTCGACAAGGCTGCGCAGAAGAGCGTGAACCTGGCGGGACCATTGCGCATTCTGTCCGGCGTCGTGCGCTCGGCAACCGGAGACCCGATTTCGGACGTCACCATCCGCGCGCGACGCAGCGACAACGGCGCATACGTGCTTTCTACGCGAAGCGATCCCGACGGCAAGTACGAGATGAAGATCGCCGATGGCAGCTACACGCTGGAGATCGACTCGGGCTCACGCGAGTATCTCGATAGCGACAACCGTCTCTACGTGGCCGCAAAGCTGCCCGATGTCGTGACAATCACGGGCAACGTGACGCGCGATCTCGCACTCCTGCAGACCGAGCGCACGCTGACCCTGGCCGTCCGTTGGGATATAGCAATTTCCTCGCCCGGCGAAGTCCGCGTCAAGCGTGATGGCGTTACCCTGGCCAGACCGCGGCTCGGGCGCTGGGATGCAGCCAGTTGCACGGTTGTCGCTGGATGCACGGCCTCCTGGACACTTCGCCTCACGCCGGGCGTCTATGATTTCGACATCGAGATAATGACTGCCGGGATTGCGCGCAGATCGTTTCCGCAAGTGGATCTGCGTGATGCCGGTCAACGCATCGACATGGATGCACGTGCGCCGGTTGCTCCCTGGAACGGTCGTGTACTGCAGGCCGATGGAACGCCGTATGCCAATGCTTTCATCATTGCCTATGACGGACTCGGCCGTTATCGCAATTACGCCGAAAGCGATGCGCAAGGTCGCTTCTCCCTATGGATTGGCGAAGGCTGGGTTGCCGACTTCGGCGCCGCCGGCACCTCCAACAGCACCGGAACGCGCGTTGAAGTCGGCAGCATGGCCGGTCTTCCACCCGTCGTCACGCTCGACTCACCCGGCATCTCGGCCAGCAGGAATGGTGATCTGACGCGTATTTTCACCGGCGCTTCAAGCGATCGCGTGCGAATCCTGTATCTCGGCGAAGGCTATTCGGATCGCCTCGAAAGCTTCACCGACAGCAACAACAACGGCTTGTGGGACGGATTGCTGTGGTATGACATCAATTCCAACGGCACATACGAGGCAGCCATCGATTTCCTCGAGGCTTACGGAACGGCAGTGGTGCCTGCCGAAGGTGCGCGGCCCAATCTCGCCACCAACGAGGCCTTCAATGATGTGAATGGCGATGGATTCCCGAACCTCGATGATCGCGCCCTGCTGCTGCGCAATGCGCAGGATCATTTGCGATCGCTGTTCGGCACGGATTACTGGAACCGCAACACGCATCGATTCCAGGCCGATGTCGCCTTCCTCGCTTCACCACAATCGGGCATGACGGTGACCACCAAGGACGGCAGCGTCATTGCGCGGGCGAACACATTGTTCAATACGCGCATGAGCATGGAACGCGAGATCATTGAACTCGATCGCGCCCGCGCGATGCAGGCGGCCGAAAGGCTGATGCCCGGTTTCGATGAGTTGATCATCCTGGTCAACCAGCCCGTCGTCGCCGGGCGTGCGACGCAGACGATCGGCGCCGCACCGGGTTCGATGGTCACCAACGCGGGCTATCACGGCGTCGATGTCGACAACCCGGTCGCGGGCCATGAGATGGGGCATTTCATCGGCGATCTCGGTGATGAATACACCGAGATGTGGACGACGATCGATCCCGCTGATCACTACCCGACAGCGAACACGACGCTCGAAACCCGTTACGAGGACATACCGTGGCGCGCCTGGCTCAATCCCGGCAACTATCCGATGCTGGTGCCCACCGAGGGGACCGGCGTCTTCGAAGGCGCCGACTATGTGCAAGGCGGTGCGTATCGACCGAGCTGGAATTCGATGATGCGCTATGGCGTCTTGTTCAACGCACCTTCGCGCGCGGCGCTGGATGCCGGTTTTGGACGCTTCGTCATCGCCCAACCGGGCGCCCCGGCCTCAGGGAACTGGTACGACCGCCGCCATAGCGGTCACGGATTCGACATCCAACTCGTGCGTCGCAATGGCGTCACCGGTGATATCTACCAGATCGTCTTTTACACCTATGATGCGGCTGGCACCCCCGAATGGTATGTCGCGCATGCCAACTTCCGTGACGGCAAGCTCGTTGCGGTCGCCGATGGCAATGGCAATACCTTGACCCGGATCCGCTATGACGCCAGCCAGCCGGCAGGTCAGCGTCAATCCGCGGATGCGTCGGTCCCCGGACAGATCGCCTTCGACTATTCGGACATCGCGGCCTGCCAGACGCCTGATCGCGCCGGCGCCGCGTCGCTGGCCAAGGTGACCTGGCGCGTCAGGAACGAATCTGCGGTGTGGTGTATCGAGCCGCTTGCCCTTTCCAGCACCATGCGCACCGGAAACAATCTTTCCGGCCACTGGTATTCGCCCGGAGACGGCGGCTGGGGCTTCGAGGCACTTACCCTGCCCGGCGCGAACCTGGCCGGCGCTCCGCGACTGATTCTTTACCTTTATTACCCGACTTCCGATGGCAACATCCGTTGGGCGATGGCTTCGACGGAGGCCTATGTTCCGGGACAGACGCTGCCCCTGCTCGAAGCGGAGAATGGCTACTGCCGTACCTGCACGCCGCCGCAAACCGCGCGTGGCAGGAACATCGGGACGATCCAGCTGTCGCTGACACAGGCTACGCGCGAGCAACCCGCATCCGGAGCGAACAGCGCGACGATCCAGATCAATGGCGGAGGCACGGTAAGCTTCTCCCGCGCCGACGCAAAACTGACCCAGCTGTCGCAACCTCCCGGCACGTGATCGCGTGATCCGCGGAGCTGCAGCACGCGGCTCCGCGGAAACGTGGATCGAGCGACAGGACTACCGCCGTCTGGCGCAGCCGGGACGACGGGTTGTTCCTGGATCCCGGTCTGCATGGGGAGTCGGGCCATTCAAGGACTCGCAGGCGATCCCTCGCCGGCTCATGGGTATTCGACCGAGGCGCTGATCGATCGGCTTTCCGGGCGGATGCGTTTCCACGAACGGCCGGAATACCGCTGCTGACCGTTCTGCTGGCGCTGTTCGTCGCGCATCGTATCCAGGGCGATGTTCGCCAGCATCGCTTCGCACGTGCCATCGTCGGGACCCCGGGCATCTCTCCGCTAGGGATCCTCACCGGCAGGCCTGCAGAACGGAGCGAGGGGAAACCTCTCGCTCCGCATTCTCATGTGCGTTCGGTGGGGCGCAGCAGCCAGCGGCAGAGCGCGGGCAGGAAGACGATCGCGGCAACCATGTTGACCACGAACATGAAGGTCAGCATGACGCCCATGTCGGCCTGGAACTTCAGGTCGGAGAACACCCAGGTGCCGACGCCCACGGCCAGCGTCAGGGCCGTGTAGAAGATCGCGATGCCGGTCGTCTTCAGCGAGGCGAAATAGGCTTCGGTCAAGGTCTTGCCGGCGAGCAGCGATTCACGCATGCGCGCGAAGATGTAGATACCGTAATCCACGCCGATGCCGACGCCGAGGGCGACCACGGTCAGCGTGTTGATCTTCATGCCGATATCCAGATAGACCATCAGCGCATGGCCCAGCTCGGTCACAAGCACCAGCGGCAGGACGATGCACAGCGCCGCACGCGCGCTGCGGAAGCTGATGAGGCACATGACGAACACGGCCGCATACAGCATGTAGAGGATCAGGCGCTTGACCGCGCGCACCTCGTCATTGATCGCGGCGAGCACCCCGACGTTGCCGGTCGCCAGGCGCAGATTGGCCAGCGGTGTGCCCTCCGGCACGGCCTCGCCTTTCGCCGCGATCTCGGCCAGCTGCTTCTGGAGATTGACGTCCGGGCCGGCCCAGGCGTGGTTGTCTTCGCGGAACTGCTTGACCGCCGCGACCACGCGATCGATCGTCGTCGCGCGGTGATCGGTGAGGAAGGCCATGATCGGCATTGCGCTGCAATCGGCGTTCAACAAGCCGGTGTCGGTTTCAAAGCCCTGCGTGGCCAGGCGCAAGGTATCGGCATCGCGAGGCAGCACGCGCCAGCGCACGTTGCCTTCATTCCAGCCCGCATTGACGATCTTCGCCGCCATCGGCAGCGTCATGACCTGCGCGACACCTTCGACATTGCCGAGATGCCAGGCGAAGCGGTCGACCAGTTCCATGGTCGGATAGCTGGACGTGCAGGCTGACGGCGCGGCTTCGGCGATCACGTTGAGGATATCGACGCCGAGCGCGAACTTGTCACTGATCAGCACCGCATCCTGGTTGTAGCGCGCTTCGGGACGCAACTCGGCGACGCCCTTCTGCGCGTCACCGATCATCACGTGCTCGCCATAGCGCTCGGCGAAGAACCAGATGGCAATACCGGCGACAAGGATGATCGCGGCAGGCAGCGGACGGCTGAAATGCGTGAGTGCGTGCCAGATCTTGTCGAACTGGGTCAGCTGGCGCAGGCGATAGGCACGCTTGCGCGGCAGGTTGCGCAGGCGCGTATAGGAAAGCAGCACCGGCAGCAGGATCAGATCGGTGAGCACGGTCAGGGCAACACCGATCGTGGCCGTGATCTCGAG
>JBEBXZ010000071.1:0-7133 GCA_040391335.1 Dokdonella fugitiva
GGCGACGATTGCGACGATGTCGGATCAGTTGACCACCGGTGGCGATCAGCCATCCGCGATGGTTGCGCTGAGCGCGGAGAGCATGCGCATGCAGTTCATGTCGAACAGCGCATCGACTTCGAACAACAGCGTCGGCCAGGCACTTGAGACGCTTGGGCGCAAGCAGTAACGAAGCGGATCGCGCTCACTGCGGAGACCTCTCCGCGGTGCGCGACACGTCAGGATCCATCCAGGAGAAACGCGATGAGCGTAGAAATTGCTCCAGTCATGATCGATATCGGCGCGGCGGCAGCGGCCAATCCCGCTTCGAACCTGCCGGCATCCACGATCGATGTCGCCCAGTTCCAGCAGGCCTACAGCGAGGCGCAACGTGCATCGGGCGCGGCCGACGCACAGGCCGTGCAGGCCGGTCCCGGCGCGGAATCGGAAGGATTCAAGGCCTTGCTTGGAACGCTCAATTCGTTGAACGGGCAGGCCAATGGTCTGGGTGATCTCTCGAAGACCGCCACCGGATCCGCCGACCTCACGCCGGGCGACATGCTCATGCTGTCGGTGCGTTGTCACGAGTTCCTGTTCCATTGTGAACTGACCTCGAACGTGGCGAACCGCACTTCCGATGGTGTGCAGCAGTTGTTCCGCCAGCAGTCGTAAGGAGTCGTCGATGCTCATGGTTCTGCGCAAGCTCTGTTTCGTGCTGTTCGCCCTCGCGCTCACCGCGTGCGGGCGAACCCTGCTGTACGGCAATCTCGACGAGCAGCAGGCGAACCAGGTGCAAGGTGCGCTGCTCGAATCCGGCATCGATGCCGACAAGCGCCCGGCGGACAACAAGAAGGGTTGGTCGATCGAAGTGTCGAAGGAGGATTTTCCGCTCGCCGTGCAGTTGCTCAAGGCGCGCGGCCTGCCTTCCTCACCGTTCGAATCGATGGGCATGGTGTTCAAGAAGGAGGGATTCGTCTCGTCACCGCTCGAGGAACGTGCGCGCTATCTGTACTCGATCGCCCAGGAACTCGAACACACGATCGAGCAGATCGATGGCGTGGTGAAGGCACGCGTGCATATCGCGCTGCCGGAGCCGGATCCGATTGGCGACAAGAACCGGTCCGCTTCGGCCTCGGTGGTCATCATCGAGAACGCCGGCGCGAAATTGCGCGATCGTGAGACGGACATCAAGGCGATCGTCACCGATGCCGTGGAAGGACTGGAGAACGTCAACAAGGTCACCGTGAAATTCTTCTCGCGGGATGCCAGCGAAGCAGTGAACGCGTTGTCATCGATCCCGCGACCGGCATCCTCGGCGCAACTGGCTCCAGTGGCGGCGGCGGTCGGCATTCCGCTCGTGCTCGGTGGCATCGGTTTTGTCGCCTGGGCATGGCGTGGCAACCGTAGACGCAACGGTGCCGAGCTGGTGGCCAGCGGCAAGCGTGGTCCACATGCCTGAGCTGTCGTGGCCGGTGCTGCAGACAGTCGCGCTGGATGGCGCGCATCCTGCGTGGTTCGGCGAGATGGATTCCGGATTGCTGGCCGAAGCACGGGCCAGCGCCAGTGGACGGCGTTTGCTTGCGCGCGAACTGGCGCGACATGCGGCGCCGGTGCTGTTCGGCAGTTTCCCCGCGGTGCTGCCGCACGCGCTGAGTGGAAACCACTGGATGATGTTGCCAGGCGAACGTCTTGCCGCGCTGGCGCTGGATCTTGGTGGCCTGGCGCTTTCACCGGCCATCCGCACGCGCATCGAGCGTGAGCAGGTGCTGCGTCTGCGCCGGGTTCTTGGCGCGCAACGCTATGCGCAGGTGCTCGGTGCAGCGCGCGAGGATACGACGCATCTGGATGAAATGCAGGACGACCTCGATCGCGCACTCGCCAGTGACGAGGATCTTGCCGCGCTCATCCATCGCAGCGGCCTGGCCGAATGGCTGGCGTATGCCGCGCCACTGCATCCGGCGGCCGCGGAGCGCGTGCGATTGTTTGCCGCACCCGGTGATGCCACGGCTGCGAGAAAGCCGCGACTCGAAGCAGCGGATATCGCGCGTCATCTCGCGCTCGCCGCGGAGATCGGGATGGAGGCGGCGAATGACTGAGCGGGCAGCGATTCTCGAGAGTCAGGAGCACGTTCTGGCGATCAGCGGGCGCGTGATCAAGCGCGACGCGTGGGCGACGCTGACGGATATCCGCAGCCTGCTCGACAAGGCGGAGCAGATCCGCAGGAACGCACGGCAGGAGCTTGATGATCAGCTGACTGCCGCGCATGCCGAGGGCGTGCGCACCGGGCGCATCGAAGGCCTCGCGCAGATGGCTGTGGAGCTGTTGCGCGTGCAGGCCGAATCGCGCGCGTTCCTCGCGCGCGACGGCGCGCGCATCGCGGAACTCGCCTGCGCGGTGGTCGCGCGTATCGCGCCACGTCTCGACCGCGCGAATCTGGTCGCCGCGCTGGCTACCGAGGCGGTACGTGAAATGCAGGCCGAGCACTATCTGCAGGTGCGCGTGCACCCGGATGCGCTGACGCGTACCGAAGCGGAAACGCAAACCATGCGCGAACTGCATCCGGGACTGACCCAGATCCAGGTGATCGCCGATCCCGATCTCGATCCGCTCGGTTGCGTGCTCGTTTCGGAATCCGGAAAGATCGAGGCCGGTCTCGATGAGCAACTTGCCTCGCTGCGCGTCGCACTGCGCAAGGCGGTTGACATGGCGCCGGAAACCGCATGAATACGCCGGATGCCACGATGAGTGCGCTGGCGCCGGAATCGCCTGATCCGTTGCTCGCGGCGCTCGCACGCAGCAGTGGCGTGAGACATGTCGGGCGCGTATCCGAAGCGTATGGAACGTTGATCCGCGTCACCGGCATTCATGCCGCCATCGGCGAACTCTGCGAATTGCGCACACCGCATGCCGCGCATCGGCTGACCGCCGAAGTCGTAGGGCTTTCCGGCAACCAGACCCTGCTCACGCCGCTCGGTCCACTCGAGGGCCTGTCGACCGCAACGGAAGTGATCGCCATCGGCCGGCAGGCAACCGTGGGTGTTGGCGATGGCCTGCTCGGGCGCATCTTCAATCCACTCGGCGAACCGATGGACGGGCGCGATGCACCCGAATACGAGGCTCGCGTGCCGATCCATCGCGATTCGCCGAATCCCCTCGGACGCACGCTCATCGCACGTCCGTTCGCCACCGGCGTGCGTGCGATCGACGCCACGCTCACGGTCGGCGAAGGCCAGCGTGTCGGCATCTTCGCTGTCGCCGGCGGCGGCAAGAGCACCTTGCTCGGCATGCTTGCGCGCGGCTCGGATGCGGAGATCAATGTCATCGTGCTGGTTGGCGAACGTGGTCGGGAGGTCAATGAGTTCATCCACGACAATCTCGGCGAGGAAGGTCTCGCGCGCAGCGTACTGGTCGTCGCCACTTCGGATCGTCCTGCGTCCGAGCGCGCACGTGCGGCCTATCTCGGCACCGCGATTGCCGAGCATTTCCGCGACCAGGGCAAGCGCGTCCTGCTCATGATGGATTCGGCGACGCGGTTCGCACGTGCCTTGCGCGACGTCGGGCTGGCCGTCGGCGAGCCGCCTGCGCGCCGTGGATATCCACCGTCGGTGTTTTCGGAACTGCCACGCCTGTTCGAACGTTCCGGCAACAACGAGCGCGGCTCGATCACCGCGTTCTATACCGTGCTGATGGAAGACGAGGACGGTTCCGATCCGGTTGCCGAGGAGGTGCGCTCGATCCTCGATGGACACATCATCCTTTCGCGCAAGCTTGCCGCGTCCTACCACTATCCGGCAATCGACGTGCTGGCCAGCGCGAGTCGCGTGATGTCGCGGGTGGCCAGTGCGGATCATGTTCTTGCCGCCGGCATGCTGCGCAAGTACGTCGCCAAGCACCAGGAGATCGAATTGCTGCTGCAGCTCGGCGAGTACAAGCCTGGCTCCGATCCCGACGCGGATTTCGCGGTGGCCAACATCGAGGCGATGCGCAACCTGTTGCGCCAGCCACCTTCGTATCTTTCCAGTTATTCCGAAGCGATCGACGGACTCCGCAGGTTGTTCCCATGAGCAGTTGTCCATTCGATCCGCTTATCGTCGCTCGCCGCGTGCGCCGCGACAGTGCATTTTCCGCCGTCACGCGATGCCGCCTGCGTGTCGTCGAGTGCGAGGCCGCCTGCGCGCGCGTGCAGGCTCGTCTCGATGCGTTGGAGGACGAGCGCCGTACGTGCCGCCAGCGACTTTCGGCGATGGCCAGCGAGGGTGGGTCACCCATCGATCTCGGCCGCATCGACGACCGGCTCGGATTGCTCGCGCTGCGGGTCGGTGAGACGAATGCCGAACTGCAGGCAGCCGAGCGCGTGCTCGAAGTGGCGCGCAACGAGTTGTCCGAGGCGCTGGCGGTGTTCTTCAAGGCAGAAGCGAAGCTCGATGCGTTGAAGCAGCAAAAGGACACCTGGTTGCGTGCGAAGGCGCAACACCAGGATGCACGTGAAGAAGCGATGTCCGACGACCTGATCGTCCATCGCATGGCAAATGCGAGGTGACCGATGCGTACGCAGTCTTCCGAGAACCGGCCCGAGGTACGACGCGAAACCAGTGACGCCGATCATCGGCCGCGGCCTCCCGTTCCAAAGGAGGAAGTCGAACAATTCCGCCAGTTGTTCGATCGTCGCGATGCATTGGCCGGGCAGGGACGCGATGCGCAGCATGCGGCCAGCGGCTTCGACATGATGGATCGCGACAAGGCCCGCCCGGATTTCGTGCCCGCCGAAGCGGCCGCGCTCCTGCAAAGCCATCGTCTCGTTTTCGACATGCCGGCGACTGCGGCTTTGCCACCGCCACCGGCTGCTGGACTCGCCGATCTGATCGAGAAACACGTGCGCCAGTTGCTGGTCTCCGAATCCGCGCGCAGTGGGGGCGCGGACGCGCGCGTCATGCTGCGGCTCGCGGATGGCATTCTTCCGGGCACCGATCTCACGCTGACGCGCGGCGCCACGGGATGGGAGCTGCGTGCCGACGTGATGACCGCTTCGGCGCGGGATGCGCTGCAGCAGTGCGCACCGGATCTGGCCAGGCGCTTCGGCGAAAGCGGGCTTGGCGAAATCCATTTCGAAACCGTCTTGCACGAAGCCTGATCCGGCCGCGCGATGGGGTCTTCGGATCAGTCGCGTTTCCCTAGAAGAACATCGCCGCCAGCGAGGCGAGCCCGCCGACGGATTGGCTGCCCGTGGCCAGCCATTGCTTGCTCGCGGCACGGTTCTCGATCGGATTGACGGACTCGCCTGCATCGGCCATTGCACGCAGGGCCAGTGCGCCACGTGTTGCTCCATAGCCGAAGATCGCAGTCGCCGCGGTAAGCAGGAAGGCGCTGGCGATGCCGCTGGATCCGGCGGCCGCAGCGGCACCCGCCGTCGCGCCGCCGAGCAGCGCACCGACTCCGACCAATGCCGGGGCAACCACTTTCCAGACCAGTTCATGCGTCGACAACTCTCCATGCGTCGATGCACTGCTTTCGCTGATTTCGTTGGCCTCGCGTGCGCCGATTGCATCGACCGACCGGCGCTCCTCGGCCCGCGTCGTGAGCTTGCCTTCGGCATTGAAGACGTAGCTGCGACCCAGGATGTCGCGGATGTTTTCCTGGCCTTCGGCGTTTTGTCCGCGGAACAGTGCCTGGTGCGTGACGCTGCCTTCGTCGTTGCCGGGCTGGACTTGTGGCGCCATGACGAGCGTGAGCAGGCCCGACTGCGCGGTGACCGCCTGCACCACTTGCCCGGCCTGTCGCGCCGCAGCCGTCTGCGTGCCGCCTGCTGTCTGCATGCCGTTCGCATTGAGTGGTTCGGGCATTGCCTGGTTGCGCACGCCTGCATTGGGCTGTGCAACAAGGTCGGCGACCGAGCCGCGCACCGCACCGGCTGCGGCCGTGGGATGCGTGGCATCGGTCGCCGATCCGACGGGCACCGGTCGCGCTGCAACCGGCGTATTCGTCAACAGGTGGGTCGTGGTCGTGGCCTGCGTGAAGCCCATCGTCTGCGCCGAAGGTGCCGCGGATGTGCCGTGCATGGTTCCGGTGGTCTGCGTCGGCTGCGAGTGTTGAGCCGGAGTCGAGGGCTGGGCCAGGTTCGAGGTCTGCGCGGACGCCGGATTGCCTGTGGTCGATGCCGCGGGTACCTGGCTGTTCATCGTGACCGATTGTGGATTCACGCCCGGCGCGGCCTGCGAGCCCGAAACCGGGAGCGCATTGACCAGCGCATTCGCGGTACCCGTGGCGGTACCGAATGCCGTGCCCGATAACGATTGGCTGGAAATCAGCGAGGGCAGGGTTTGCAGCAAGCTGCCATTGTTTCCAAGCGCGCCACCATTACCGCCAAGCAAGCCGCCAAGCAGATTGCCTATGCCATTGGTGATGCCGCCGACGAGACCGCCATGATTGCCGGCGCCGTTGTTGCCATAGCCATTGCCCTGATTTCCCCAGCCCTGCCCATTGTTGCCTGGCGCGCCGGGTCCATTGCCTGGCCCGTGGTTCGGATTTCCCGATCCGGGCATTTGCGCGGCTCCGGGGCTTTGCGAGTTCGCGTTGCCGAAGCCGTTTTGCTGGCCATTTCCGTTGCCCGGCGCATTCGGTGACCCTTGTGCACGATCAGGAGGTGCCGATCCGCGATCAGGCGGTGGCGGACGCTCCGCACCACCCGGCGCTGCCGGTCCGCGCGGTGCTGACGCACTGTCTGGAGCTGCACCTTGTTGTCCCGATGGGGGCTGCCCGTTGGGCGGCACATCGCGATGCACCATGCCAGCCTGGCCTGCATTGCCCGGAGGCGGACGGTTGCCGGCAACCGTACCGAGTGGCACGGCGCGATCACCCATGTCCTCGCGACCGCCGCGTGGGCCTTCGCGCGGAGCGCCAGCTTCGGTTCCATCACCGGATTCCGAGCCCTGCGTCGATGCGGGCGGGGCATCGTCGGGGAGTTCCGGGGGCGGGAATCCGTATCCGCTGGATGAAGTGATCGGCGATGTGCTCATGGGGCGACCCTCGCTTGATTCGGTACCACCCCTGTGACTTCCTGTTCACCGTAATGCACAGGACGTGGATTGGCATCTGGGGCAATCCCTAGTCCATTGAATCAGAAGAATCGGATGTGATGCGTCGAGCTGGATCAGCGA
>JBEBXZ010000072.1:0-7123 GCA_040391335.1 Dokdonella fugitiva
TGCATGTGTTAGGCCTGCCGCCAGCGTTCACTCTGAGCCAGGATCAAACTCTTCAGTTGAACCTTCTAACCTCTGGGCCGAAACCCTTCAGCTTATAACTGAGCATTTGAACCAAGCATCTTTCAAAACATAAAGCTTCTACTTCTTGCTTGGACGCTCTTTGTATCGTGGACTTTCATCCACTCCAAGGCGCCCACACAAGATACCTGCGCACACTGTCAAAGATCACTTGCGGTTCGAACCGGCTAATCCCCGATCCGATGGCCTGAACATTTCGTCCCGACCGAGCCGCACATCTTACAACCTTTTTCCTGTCCGTCAACACCCTGCGAGAAGTTTCTTTCCAAACCACCGCAGCCTGACAACGGAACCTAATGCCTTTCCAATCAACGTCTTGCCGCTCGGCGTTGGCGCTGAAGGGGTGCGAATTCTACATCCGTTTTCCGTTTCGTCAACCCCGAATTCGCGATTCATTTGCGACTTCGTTGCTGCCAATCCGGCGGATCGCCCTTCTGCTGTTTCGCCTCAAGGGCGCCTCATCGAAGGGCCGCGAATCGTACATCCAAAACCCGTTTCGTCAAGCCCGGAATCGCGAAAAATCCGCTCTTCCGAAACCGCCGACCCGGCCTACGCTGCGCTGCCTCGGGGGCACCTCATCGAAGGGCCGCGAATCGTACATCCGTTTCTCGATTCGTCAAGCCCGTTTCCCGGGATTTTCTTCAGGAAACATCCGCCCCACCGCCCAACCACCCTGCTTCAACCACCCCAGGCTCAGGAAACCTCGGCTTCACTATCCTGTGGCTGATACGAAGAAGACATGGAAGCCGACGGCAGCTCGCCCTCGACGATGCCGGACGGGTTACGCAGCGCGTGCTCGCAGATGAGTCCCGGCTGATACGGAACGAGGCGCATTGATCCCTTATACGGGCCGTCTTCGGACGGAACAAAGATTCGCATCACGATCTCCTTCACTCGCCAAACCAATCGGGGTAGGCACAGTAGAGCAGACCGTGATGTGCGGAAGATGACTCAAATAGGGCAATGCCCGGGCAACGACTGGCGGCAGCGAACGATCACGTGCCGGCGTTCAGATCTCGATCATCTCGAAATCGGACTTGGTGACACCACAATCGGGACATGTCCAGGTCTCGGGCACATCCTCCCAGCGCGTGCCGGGGGCGATGTTGTCGTCGGGCCAGCCTTCGGCTTCATGATAGAGAAGGCCGCAGACGACACACATGAAAGTCCTGTAGGGCGGGTCGACCTGTGTCATGGTTTGCATCGAATAGTCATGGAGAAAGCACAGAGAATGAAACGACGCTCATTGTCTCAGCTTGCGATGCAGGTGCAAGGCGCAAAGGGCCGCGGCGCATGATCCAGATCAAGCGCGGACTGTACGCGATCACCGACGGCCCACGCGCGGATCTGCTCGAGGCGGTCCAGGCGGTGCTTGCGGGCGGCGCACGGGTAGTCCAGTACCGGGACAAGACGTCCGATCACGCCCGGCGAGCAGCCGAGGTGCGCCAACTCGTTGAATTGTGCCGGAACCACGATGTCCCCCTCATCGTGAACGACGATATCGAACTCGCCCGCGAGACGGGAGCCGATGGCGTTCATCTCGGTGAAGACGACGACGATATCGCCACTGCACGCGCGATCCTCGGAGTTGATGCGATCATCGGCCTGTCGTGTTACGACTCGATCGAGCGCGCTCGCCAATCAGCCGCTGCCGGCGCCAGCTACGTCGCCTTCGGCGCTTTCTATCCATCGCTGACGAAACCGGATGCGCGGCGCGCGAACCTCGATCTCCTGCGCATGTCGCAGGCGCTTGGCGTGCCGCGAGTGGCGATCGGCGGCATCACGCACGACAATGCGCCCTCCTTGATTGCCGCCGGCGCCGATCTGCTGGCGGTGATCACCGGAGTGTTCGGCGCCAGCGACATCCATGCCGCGGCCCAGGGCTACGCCGACCTGTTTTCCCTATCGCATCTGGATTCCCATGAGCTCAAACCATGAATTGTTCCAACGCGCGCTTCAGCTGATGCCTGGTGGCGTCAACTCTCCCGTACGCGCGTTCAAATCCGTCGGCGGCGAACCGTTCTTCACGCGCCGTGCCGACGGTGCCTATCTGTGGGATGTCGAGGACAAGCGCTACATCGACTACGTCGGCTCCTGGGGCCCCATGATCGTCGGCCACAACCATCCGAGCGTGCGCGAGGCCGTCGAACGCGCGATCAAGGACGGATTGTCATTCGGTACGCCGTGCCCGGCCGAAATCACGATGGCCGAGATGATCTCGAAGCTCGTGCCGTCGATCGAGGTTTCGCGCATGGTCAATTCGGGCACCGAAGCGACCATGTCGGCCATCCGCCTCGCGCGCGGACACACCGGTCGCTCACGCATCGTCAAGTTCGAAGGCTGCTATCACGGCCATGGCGACGCGTTTCTGGTGAAAGCCGGATCCGGCGCGCTGACGTTCGGAACGCCGACATCGCCGGGCGTCCCAACTGCGTTGGCCGACCTGACCCTGACCCTGCCGTTCAACGACTTCGAGGCGGCCACGAAACTGTTCGACGAGGTCGGCGGCGAGATTGCCGGCCTGATCGTCGAACCGGTGCCCGGCAACATGAACTGCATTCCGCCGCGCGACGGCTATCTGCAGCATTTGCGCGCGCTATGCACGCGGCATGGCGCCTTGTTGATCTTCGATGAAGTGATGACAGGTTTCCGCGTCGCCCTCGGTGGTGCGCAGGCGCACTACGGAATCACGCCCGACCTGACCACGCTCGGCAAGATCATCGGCGGCGGCATGCCTGTCGGCGCTTATGGCGGCAAGCGCGA
This sequence comes from Dokdonella fugitiva, assembly GCA_040391335.1. Classification (GTDB taxonomy): domain Bacteria; phylum Pseudomonadota; class Gammaproteobacteria; order Xanthomonadales; family Rhodanobacteraceae; genus Dokdonella; species Dokdonella fugitiva_A. The sequence continues at coordinate 2,842 of JBEBXZ010000072.1, forward strand.
GATCATGCAGAAGATCGCCCCGGCCGGCCCGATCTACCAGGCGGGCACGCTGAGCGGAAATCCGGTCGCGATGGCGGCGGGCCTGGCGATGCTCGAGTTGATCCAGACGCCGGGCTTCCACGACGAACTCGCGCGCCGCGTGCGCTTGTTGACCGATGGTTTGCAGGCGATTGCCGATGGCGACGGGATTCCGTTCAGCACCACCCGCGTCGGCGGCATGTTCGGCTTGTTCTTCAGTGCAGAAAAAGTGGAAACCTACGCCCAGGCGACCCGCTGTGACGTCGACATGTTCAATCGCTTCTTCAATGCGATGCTCGAACAGGGCGTATTTCTTGCCCCTTCCGCGTACGAAGCAGGCTTCATGTCGATCGCGCATAGCGAGCAGATCATCGCCGATACGCTGGAAGCCGCCCGTCACGCGTTCCGCATCGCCAGGCAGGCCTGAATCGGATACGGATCAGGATCCGGGATCGGCTTCGCGAGCCGATCCCGCCACTTCGATCTCTCAGCCGAGATGGGCTTGCAGTGCCATGCGCAGGCGTGCCAACCCTTCGCCGATATCGTCGCTCGTGATGTTCAGCGCCGGCACGAAACGCAACACGTCCCCGCCCGCCTGCAGCACAAGCAGACCCGCATGCGCCGCGTGATCGAGGATTTCACCCGCTCGACCCGCATGTTCCGGCGCAAGCACCGCACCGAGCATCAGGCCGCGACCACGCACGTGGGAAAATACTCCAGTCTCGTTGCCGAGCCGTTCAAGACCGATCTGCAGTTCAACCGAGCGTTGCTCGACATTGCCAAGCAACTCGGCTGAGGAAAGCTTGCGCAGCGCGACGCGCGCGACTGCCGCGGCGAGCGGATTTCCGCCGAACGTCGTGCCATGCGCGCCGAACTGCATGGTCTGCGCGGTGCGCGCATTAACCAGCATTGCACCGATCGGGAAGCCGCAGCCGAGCGCCTTGGCCAGGGTCATCACGTCCGGCAATACGCCACTCCACTGGTGCGCCCAGAGCTTGCCGCTGCGCCCCATGCCACTCTGGATTTCATCAAATACGAGCAACGCGCCCAGCGTATCGCAACGCTCGCGCAACGCGCGCAGGAATTCGGTTGTCGCGGGCACCACGCCGCCTTCGCCCTGGATCGGCTCGACGAGCACGGCGACGACGTCATCGGTGAACGCCCGGTCGAGCGCCTCGATGTCGTTGAAGGCGGAGTAGCGGAATCCTCCCGGCAGCGGTTCATAGCCCTGCTGGTACTTGGGCTGCGCGGTCGCCGTCACCGCCGCCAGGGTACGACCATGGAACGAGCCCTCGAACGTGAGGATCACGCGACGCTCGGGCGCGCGCCCCTGCACCGCAGCGTACTTGCGCACGAGCTTGATGGCCGCTTCGTTGGCTTCGGTTCCCGAATTGCACAAGTAGGCGCGCTCGGCGAAGCCGCTGGCGGCTACCAGTTCCTCGGTGAGCCGGATCGGCGGTTCGGAATAGAACACGTTGCTGGTATGCCAAAGCTTCGCGGCCTGCTCGTGCAACGCGGCGAGGATGTCGGCATCGCCATGACCGAGCGCGCTGACCGCGATGCCCGCGGCGAAATCAACGTATTCGCGGCCCTCGATATCCCATAGTCGTGATCCTTCGCCACGATCGAGAATCAGCTCGCGCTGGCGATAGATAGGCAGGGCATAACGTTGCGCGGTGGCAACGAGGCTGGCCGTATCACTCACGGGTGGCTCTCCGGAACAGGAAACAGGGCGCGAATGGTCGCACAAAGCACGCGCATCGGAAGTGGAGCACGATGCCGGCCGGATTCAGTCAGCACGAAGAGCACGGGCATATGCGTCGTGACGTAGATCCCGTATCACGGATATCGTGAAATAGCCGGCAGCCAATGCGAAGCCTGCGCCTGGACTCAGTCGAGGAAAAGGTCGGGCAACAGCGGCTGGCCCGGCGCGATGGCATAGCGATCGAAATCGGTTACGCCCGTCTCGGCGAGCACTTCGTCGTCGATCAGGAAACGACCGCTGCGCTCACGGCTCGGCGCGGACAGGATCGCATGCGCGGCGTCCGCGACGATCTCGGGGGTGCGCGCATTGGCCTTCGATACGCCGGGAATCATGTTCAGTGCGTCGGTGCCGACGACGGTCCGCGGCCACAACGCGTTGACCGCAATCCCCTCGTCGCGGAATTCCTCGGCCATGCCGAGCACGCACAGGCTCATACCGTACTTGGCGATCGTGTAGGCCACATGCGGGCCGAACCATTTCGGATCGAGATTCAGTGGCGGTGACAGCATCAGGATGTGCGGGTTCTGCGCTTTCTTCAGGTAAGGCAGACAGGCCCGCGAACAAACGAAGGTGCCTCGCGTATTGACCTGATGCATCAGGTCATACCGCTTCATCGGCGTGTCGGCCGTGCCACGCAGCCAGATCGCACTCGCGTTGTTGACCAGGATATCGATGCCACCAAAAGCGTCGACCGCCTTCGCCACCGCCCCATGCACTTCGTCTTCGTTGCGGATATCGACCATCAGCGGCAGGGCGCGGCCACCCGCCGCCTCGATTTCGGCGGCGGCGGTGTGGATCGTCCCGGGCAATTTCGGATTCGCGACAGCGCTCTTCGCTGCGATCACGATATTCGCGCCGTCCTGCGCGGCACGCCTGGCAATCGCCAGGCCGATGCCACGCGAGGCGCCGGTGATGAACAGGGTTTTTCCGTGCAGGGGTTTCATCGGCAATCCTTCAGGCGCGCTGGAATCTCGGGAGATAGTGCATCAACTGTTGCAGCCGCTCGATCGGATCCAGCAACTGCAACAAGTGCTGACGTTCGGCTTGCTCAAGAGGGAGGCTCTCGCCGAGACGGAATCCGACCCAACTGGCATCGTCATAACGAACGCGATCAATCCGCGAATACTCGCCGCCGATGTTCTCGTGCAAACGCTCAAGTATCGTCGCCAATAGACTGTACTCCGGTGGCAACGGCAGGATCGGATCAACCTCAAGCATTTCGACTTCGGCGTGGATGGCACCGTCGTCGCGCACGCGCGAGCCGAGAACGCGGAAGCGTTCATGACCCTCGGCATGAATCCCGAGCAGTCCATCCGGCAAGGTGTGGAAATCCGTGATGCGTGCGAGCGTTCCCATCGCAGCCGGCAGCGCAGGCTCGCCGGTTTCCCGGCCTTCAAGAATCAGGCACACACCGAAACCCGAGTTGTCACGCGCGCAATCGCGCACCAGATCGAGATAGCGGCGTTCGAAGATGCGCAGGCTGAGGAAACCCCCCGGGAACAGCACGGATGACAGGGGAAACAATGGCAGTTGGGTGCTCATGCCGGATCACGCCATATCTGGGGAAATAGAACCACAGCCAGGCCCCGCGCAATGCGACTCAGGCATCGCGCAGCAACGCCGCGAAACGGCGCGGCGCAGCTTCAAAGCCGCCGTTGGACATGAACACCACATGGTCGCCGGGCTTGACCTCAGCAGCGAGAGCGGCGAGCAAGCCATCGACGTCAGCAGCCGTGGCACCACGTCCGTCGAGCGCATCCACCACGCGCTGCGCATCCCAAGGCAATTCGGGGCGTTGCAGGAAGATCACCTGATCGGCGTCGCGCAATGACGGCGCAAGCTGTTCGGCGTGCGCGCCAAGACGCATCGAATTGGAACGCGGTTCGAGCGCGACCACGATGCGTGCCTTGCCAACGCGCGCGCGCAACCCCGCGAGCGTGGTCGCGATCGCAGTCGGATGATGTGCGAAATCATCATGGACGACGACACCGGCATGTTCGCCGATACGTTCCATGCGCCGCTTCACGCTGGCGAAATCGGCAAATGCCGGCAACAGGCTGGCCGCATCGACACCGCCGGCGCTGGCCGCAGCCAGGGCCGCGAGCGCGTTCATCACGTTGTGCCTGCCGAGCAGCGGCCACTTGATCGTGCCGATCAGCACGCCGTCGCGCGTAACACGGAATCGCGAACCATCGGCTTCGATCAATTCGGCGCGCCAGTCGCCCGCGTCGATGCCAAACGTATCGACCTTCGACCAGCAACCCATCGCCAGCACTTCGGCGAGATACGGATCCTCGGCATTGACGATCAGGCGACCATTGCCCGGCACGATGCGCACGAGGTGATGGAACTGGCGCTGGATCGCGGCGACATCCGGAAAGATGTCGGCGTGATCGAATTCAAGATTGTTGAGGAGCGCGATCGACGGCCGGTAGTGGACGAATTTCGAGCGCTGGTCGACGACCGCCGGATCGGAGTCAGCCGCCTCGATCACGAACC
>JBEBXZ010000073.1:0-7067 GCA_040391335.1 Dokdonella fugitiva
GTGGAATCCTCTGGGTTTCATGAAGTTTCTGGTTGCCGGGAATCATTCCCAGCGTTTCAGGCAGTTTCAAGCCATGGCGGCAGCCAACTGCACGATCACACACATGGCGCGGCGTACCCGCTTTTGCAACTTGCCTCCGCGCTGCTCGCCCTGATATGTGTGGAGTTGCCCCAGGCCCTCCCCGAGCCATGTCGCTGGACACCACCGAAATCAATCGCAAGCTTGCGCGCTTCGAAGGTCACGAAGAAATCTGGCTGTTCGGTTATGGATCGCTGATCTACAAGGCGGATTTCCCTTACCTGCAACGTCGTCCGGCGCATTTCAAGGGCTATGCGCGACGTTTCTGGCAGGGTTCGCACGATCATCGCGGCACGCCGGAGGCACCGGGTCGCGTGGCGACGCTGGTTGCCGACGCCGATGCAATCTGCGTGGGCATGGCGTACCGCATCACGCCCGAGGTGTTCGCCCATCTCGACCATCGCGAGAAGAATGGCTACCTGCGTGTTGCCACTGCGCTGCATTTCGAGGATGGCGATACCGCGCAAGCCCTCGTCTATATCGCCGATGAGAACAATGCCGCCTGGCTTGGGCCGGCCAGTGAAATGAACATCGCTCGCCAGATCGCCAGTGCGCGCGGGCCGAGTGGCGATAACCGGGAATACCTGCTCGAGCTCGCCGGCGCCTTGCGCGAACTCGGCGCAGATGACGCGCATGTATTCGCGATCGAACGCCAGTTGCTGGATTTCGCGCCGACGTCCTGAGATGACCCACATGCCGGTCGTCAGGCATCCGCGTGATCGACAAGCGGCCAGCGGGCAAGGATGCGATGTTCCGTTCGACCCAGCAGGCTGTGTACAAGGGCGAATTCGCTGACTTGCCAGTCGATCACGGGAATTTCCCTGTCGGCAACGAGCTGATCGTCATACAGGAGCGTCACATGCGGGACGAACTGGCGCTCGACATGACGTCCGAGTCCGCAGGCCGTCATCGCCACCCCGAGATCACGCTGCAACGTGAGCAATGATTCCGTCACTGGCAGCATGCGCAGGACGAGTGGCCGATTTCGTGATTGCGAGCCAAAGCTCGCCGCACGATTGAAGACGACAGCAAGCGAGGGAGTGCGGATGCGGTTCCCCGCAGCGATCGCTGCGGCCTCGATATCCGCCGGCAGGCCGGAAAAATCACCGATATGGTTGAGCGTGATGTGCAGGCGATCGCTGCGTAGAGGCTTGCCACGCAGCGCGCAATCGCTGCGCAGGACATCGGCCAGTTGCACTATCCGTGCAGCGGTCGCGGCGTCGGGGAAAACCGCGAAGAACAGGCGATCCGTGGCTTGCGGCGCGCCAAGGCCTTCCAGGGACATCTGTGTCGCATCAGCCTGTCGGGATTTCAAGGTTCAGGGCTTCCGGAAGAAGTGGACCGACCCAGGCACGCGCGAAAGCATGGGCGGGCGTGGAGGACGCGAGCAGATCGCGACCAGATGCGTCAGGAAAACACGTGTTCGGTCGAAACCTGCCTTCATCTCTGTGCTCGTTCCGTCACACAGTTCAAGCAATGCGACGAGAAACCCGCCTCGCGGCGGGCTTGATCCGGTCCATCGGTTGATTCGATTACTCGCTGGCCGCCTGGCACGCCAGTAGATCGCTGTCCTTGATCAGCCATCTGTCGGTATCCGCACACAGGCCGACGTTCTCGACAACGCATTCGTCACCATCTTCGTCCACGACCTTGACGTCCCATGTGTCGCAGGGCACGCCGGTCAGCGTGAAGCTTTCGTCCGTATTGATGGTCTGTTTGCCGAGCTGGTCCTCGCCCCATTCCGTTTCATCGATTGGCGAGAAGTACATTTCGTGGATGGCCCACGCGGATTTGTTGACGACGATAACCCTGGAGTCGCCTTTTGCAGCCGGGGCCGGCGCGGCGCAGGTGAGGAGAACGAGTGAACCGACCAACGCGAAACGGCGGGAAGCGGACATGGAACCCCTGGTGGATGGCGCAACAGGCGCATGAAGCCTTCAGCACGGAAAGCGCATGCGCCGCACGGATCCATGCTCGCCCCCGGCGCTGAAGAACAACTGGGGCGCGCGAGAATACAGCAACGCATGAAGCACCATCACAAAAATTCACCAGCACGGCACGTGCCACCGGGAGCAGTCCTCAAGACCTGGAATCTCGCCCCGCACGAGGAATCTCGCCGGGGAAACTGGATGATCCGGGCGTCGACGACCAGCCATTTGTGAACAGGTATTTCCTCGCCTCCGATCACCGGCTCATTTGCTATAAAATCGATGACAGCTCGACGACAGTTTTGCGGGGCGGCATTCTTGTCTTTGCGCCGCACCGGGTAAACAGACTTTACGCAATGGAACGCTGGACAGGGACGCTCGGCGCTTCCATCGGATTATGGGGACTCGGGCTAATCCTCGGTGTACGACCAGGCGCTTCCCGGCGCGCTTCGTCGTGCGCGATTCGAAGGCCTGCCGAAAGAAATCTTGAACAATCGTCTCAGAGCGCGGCTCTGGCGCGACGTTTGCTTTTATCAGCCGCGAAACCTGATCGCCGTATCCGGCAACGATTCAAACGGAGTTTTGATGAGTATTGAAGCGCGTGTTGTTGAAAACGAACTGATGCGTACCGCGCTGGACACCGCCCGTATCGGGCTCTGCGTGATTGATGCCGAAGGTCTGGTCATCGTGCTCGGCGGGGATGTCGCTGCGAAACTGGGCACGACGGCAGACATGCTGGTTGGCCATCACTACCGCAACATGCTCGTGGGCGGCCTCGGCCTGCGTGCCGGCTCGGATATCTTTGCGCTTGATGCGCCGGAGACATCGGTGGAAGTGCGCATGAACCGGACGGATGGCACGGTCACCGTGCTCGTGATCCAGGCACGCACAGCCGTTCATTCCGACGCGCATCGCTTCCGCGTCCTGACCATTGTCGATCTCGCAACATTTGGCGTGACGCGCGAGCGTTTCATGGAATTGCGCCGACAGCTCGATGCGCTCAATTCCGCCGTGCTGGTAATGGATGCCCGCGAAACGGAATTTCCGATCATCCACGTCAACAACCGCTTCGAGCAGTTGACGGGATATTCGGCGGATTACGCGATCGGCCGCAGCGGCCGCTTCCTTATGGGGGATGACACGGACCAGCCCGGCGTACACAAGCTTTCAGAAGCCATGCAACGGCGCCAGAGCTGCCAGGTACTGGTCAATGTCTATCGCCGCGATGGCTCGGTCTTCCTTAGCGAAGTACTCGTCTGGCCACTGCTCGACGAGTCCGGCGAGCTGACCCATTTCATGGCCATGCATCGCGAATGCAACGGGCGCATTGCGCCAATTGCCGGCAAGGAGACCTGATGAACGCCGTCGCTGCAAAACATGCGCTGGGTATCACCACCGTGGGTCTTGATCTGCGTGACGAGCTGCTGATCACCTCCTTGCTGCGCGTCATCGGCGACGGAACGCGTGACCGCTGGGAGTACCGCGATGATCTGCAGGCCGATGTTGCGCTCTGCACAGCGCAGACCGCTTCGGCGCTCGCCCTGCGCAAGCCGGATGAGCGCAGCCGGACGCCGCGCTGCATTCCGGTACTCCGCGAAGACGAGCAACAGCCTGCGGGCACGCCCGCCCTGCGCGCACCATTCCGCGCAATGGAGCTTCGCAAGCTGCTGGACGAGGTATCGAGCCTGCTCATGACCCGGCGCTCTCTCGCTGTCGCAACCACGAATGCGCCCGGGGAAGCATCGGCTGTCAATTCCCTGCAACCGTTCAAACCATTTCGTTTCGGCCTCGCGCTCAGCAAGCTGATCGAACGCGCAAGTCGCGACCTGCACCGGGTCGAGGTCGGCAGCGTGATCCTGCACGTGATTCCGGCAGCACGTGCCTTGTTGCTCACGGAGCCGCTCGATGACGAGTCACTCGCCATCGCGCTCGGGCCGCGCACCGATGTCCGCATCCGCCAGATGGACGACTCCGAGACCCAGAGACTGATCGCCAGTGGCGCGAAGCCGCAGACGATCGACTGGTTGCTGTGGCGCGCGGGACTGGATGGCCCCACCGACCAGCTATTGCCGGGTTTGCCGGATCACGGCGAATTCGCCCTCAGGCGCTGGCCTGATTTCGGCCGCCTCAAGCACAAGCAATCGCACTTCCTCATGGCGGGCTTGTTGACGCGCATGGCGCACAGCGTGGATGCGCTCGCCCTCGCCAGTTCGCAGCCGGTGGCAGACGTGTATGCCTTCATCAATGCCTGCGCGCTGTGTGACCTCATCGAGGTACGTCAAGAAGAGAAATCCGCTCTCCGCGACACAACGAGCGGGCAGAACACATCGCACACGCCGCGATATGGCGGCCTTTTCCAATCCATTCGCTCCGCACTCCGCTTCGGCAGGTCCTGATCGATGTCCCCAAAAGAATACAAACTGATTTTCGCCGGCAGCATGGGCGCCGGAAAGACAACGGCGATTGCGGCGATCAGCGAGATCGCGCCGGTGCGCACCGACGTGGAAAACACCGATCGCGCCAACCATCAAAAAGCCACGACCACCGCGGCGATGGATTACGGCGAAGTCACGCTGCCCGGTGGCGACAAGCTGCGCCTGTATGGCACGCCGGGCCAGACGCGCTTCGATTTCATGTGGAAGATCCTGGGCAACGGAGCGCTCGGCGTGATCATCCTCGTCGACAACAGCCGGCCCGATCCATTGGCCGATCTGCGCGGGTATCTGCAGGCATTCCACGAGATCGCGCAGGACTCCCGGGCCGTGATCGGCATCGGGCGTGGCGAATCCCATCCGAGCCCGACACTCGACGCGTTCCATGCACTGACGCGAGAAATCGGCATATGCGCACCGATTCTTTCCGTCGACGTACGTCGGCGTGAAGACGTGCTCCTGCTGCTCGATATCCTGTTCAACCAGATGGAGGCAGCCGAGTTGATCGATCGTCCTGGTTCTGGAGCCCGTCCACAATGAACGCTCCTCTCGTCTTGAACAGCATCGACACGGACCTGTGCCAGCAGCAGATCGATGCCCTGATCGAAGCACGCCCCGAAGTCCGCGGCGTACTGGTCTCCACCATCGATGGATTCGAAGTCGCGGCACGCATGCGCGGCAAGTCCTCGCCCGCCAAGCTTGCCGCGATGACCAGCTCGCTGCTCGCACTCGGCGAGGCGGTGAGCGACGAAGGTGAAGTCGGCCGTTGTCTTGATATCGTCATTGATGCCAGCGCCGGCCGTGTGCTGCTGATGGATATTCCGCACGCAACCCGCAAGCTGCTGCTGACCGTATTGAGTGACAACGCATCCACGCTCGGCCAGGTGCTCTGGGCCGTTCGCAACTGTCGTCAGGAAATCGGTCGCCTGCTCGTCGGGTGACCACCCATTCCTTGCCCTACCCGTGCGGCATCCCGCATCACAACCAGGAGAACACCCGTGGCAACCTTGAATGAAACGCTCGCCGAAATCCTCAGCATCGATGGCGCCGTCGCGGCTTCCGTGGTCGACAGCAACAGCGGAATGGTGCTCGGCGAAGCAGGCAATGGCATCGATATGGAAGTTGCCGCTGCAGGCAACACCGAAGTGGTGCGTGCCAAGTTGAAGACGATGAAAGCCCTGAACCTGAAGGACGACATCGAGGACATCCTGATCACGCTGGGCAAGCAGTACCACGTCATCCGCCCGGTGGCATCGAAGGAAGGCCTGTTCTTCTACGTCGTGCTCGACCGCGCGCGCGCAAACCTTGCCCTGGCCCGTCGCAAGGTGCTTGATGTCGAAGGCTCCCTCGTGCTCTGAAGCTCCGTTCCGTCCGGCAACGAACAGGATTCGCTGCCGGACGGAAGCCAGCGCTGCGGCTTGCCACGAAAACACACGGGCCTCGCCGGTCACGCATCGTCGGCGCTGGCTCAGGCCTCGTCGAGCATGTAGGGCACCACCTCGCCCTTGAACTTCATCGTGATCGGCTGGCCGCGACGGTCCAGTGATTTGCCGACCGCCATGCGCACCCATCCCTCGCTGATGCAATATTCCTCGACCGTGGTGCGCTCCTGTCCGTTGAAGCGGATGCCGATCCCGCGCTCGAGCAACTCGGCGTTGTAGTAGGGACTTTTCGGATCGACGGAAAGGCGGTCTGGCATGCTGTCGGACATTGTTGCGGCTTCTTCTGGATTGCTGGGGCGCCATCGTATCGACAGGTCGCCTCGGGTGCGAGCCCCGATCCTCTGCCAGGCATTGCGCTCATGGCCGCAGCGCGAGCCGATGCTGCGGATGACGCGTGACTTGCGATTGAAGCGCCACTCCGCGAAAGTCCATGTATTCACCGCACGCGTTCGTCGTGCGACCAGATCGATTCCGCTGAAGCCCGACCGTCAATGAAAGAATTCCTGCCGACCTGGGCGCTGGCCTGGCTCGATATCCTCGTTCCGCTTGGTCAGATCCTGCTCATTGCGCTCGCTGCGTGGTTGCTGCGCAGCCTTCTGCGCCGCCTGATCGCGCGCATCGGCCAGCGTGCCAGTCTTCCCAGCGAACTCATGGTCGGCGCGCGGCGCCTCAGCGCGTTCGTCATCAATGCCAGCGCACTGGTGCTCATCCTGCAGCAACTCGGCGTCTCGGGCACGGTGCTCTGGACCGCTTTCACCGGCTTCGCGGCGGTGGGCGCAGTGGCATTCTTCGCGGCATGGAGCGTGCTCTCGAACATCTTCTGTGCGCTGCTGATTTTCACGACGCGGCCGTTCCGCTTGCATGACCTCGTCGAATTGCTCGAGAACGGCGAAAAACCGGGACTCAAAGGTCGGGTCATCGACATCAACCTGATCTATACGACACTCGAAGAAGCCGGCGAAACGGAAAATCGCACGACCTTGCGCGTGCCGAACAGTTTGTTCTTCCAGCGCCCGACACGCTGCTGGCCCATGACCAACGCGCGGACAGCCTGGGCACCCGCTCCAGCGCTACCTTCTTCGCAAGCGAAGAATCCGCCGACGACCGATACCTGATCGCGAACGCGTGTTCCGCGGCTTGCGGAGACGGCAGATCGTGATTGAAGGAACAGCCGATCGGGTCCGATC
>JBEBXZ010000074.1:0-7064 GCA_040391335.1 Dokdonella fugitiva
TGCGGCTCTGGCCCACGGCGAAATCGGCGATGTCGATCATCTCCTGCACTTCGCCATCGCCTTCCGGCTTGCTCTTGCCCATTTCCAGCGCGACCAGCGAACCCAGTGCGTCCTTGTGCTTGCGCAACGCCTCGCCACACAGGCGGATCGCTTCGCCGCGGCGCGGCGCCGGCGTCGTGCGCCAGATCTTGAACGCGGCCTGAGCGCGCGCAACGACCTTCTCGTAGTCCGCCGCGCTCGATGCGTGGACTTCGCCGATCACTTCGTTGGTGGTCGGATTGACCGATTGCAGCACGCCGGCATCGGTCGTGGTCGACCATTCGCCATCGCCGAGGTAGGTGCCGGAATTGGTCTTGCCAAGGCCGAGCGCCTTGAAAATGTCATGGGACATGGAAACTCCAGGAATTCAGGTGGGGTGCGGCCCACTGCATGGGGGTGGATCTATGGGGTCGGACAAGGCAACTGCAAGCGCTTCACGCTTCCCTTGAGCGATCGATGTCCCTGGCGATGCTGCGCTGGCGCACGGCCTAGCCCTGATTTTCCGGGCCAGGCAAGGACGGCGAGGCAAGTCCCGAAACGACGAAAGGCAGCAGGGAAGGACGCTCGAAAGTTTCAGATGCAAGTGGTTAGGGTAGGACAAAGCGCGATGCTGCGGAAGCCTGCACGGCGCCGCGCGTGTCCGGGCCGCGATTTTACGCCGATCCGTTGCTTTAAACCGACCGCCGCGTTCCCATTTCGTGGTCATGGCCTCGCCACACTTTTCCGCGGATGTCCCCGAAGATCTCGGCCACTTGCTGCGCCGCGTTCGCGCATGCCGGGTGTGCGCCCCGCATCTGCCGCACGGTCCGCGCCCTGTCGTGCAGGCGGCGCGTTCCGCAAAGCTCCTGATGGTGGGCCAGGCGCCCGGCGCGCGCGTGCATGCGAGCGGCATTCCCTGGGATGACGCGAGCGGCGTCCGCCTGCGGGAATGGCTCGGAATCGACAGCCTGACTTTCTACGATGCAACGCGCGTGGCGATCGTTCCGATGGGCTTGTGCTATCCCGGAAAGGCCGCGAGCGGCGATCTTCCGCCGCGCCGCGAATGTGCGCCGCTGTGGCTGGCGCCCTTGCTCGCGCAATTGCCCGCAATCGAGCTGACCTTGCTGATCGGGCAGTATTCCCAGCGTCATTTCCTCGGCGCAGCGGCCGCCCAGGGCGTCGGCCGGACCGTCGCCGATTTCGCCCGTCATGCACCGGCTGTCATGCCTCTGCCGCATCCCTCGCCGCGCAACGTGGCATGGTTCAGGAACCATCCCTGGTTCGAAACGGAATTGTTGCCGGTGCTTCGCCAGCGCGTGCGGCAACTGCTGGCGCCGAACGAGGAGAAGTCCGATGAGCCATGAAGCAAACGCCCGGATCCGCGTGATCAGGTTGCAGCGCGCCTACGAGGATCCTGCCGATGAGGATGGCTATCGCGTGCTCGTCGATCGATTCTGGCCGCGCGGACGCAGCAAGGCGGTTCTACGGCTCGATGAATGGGCACGCGATCTGGCGCCCGAAGCGCCACTGATTCACTGGTTCGGGCACGCCGCGGAACGCTGGGACGCGTTCCACGAACGCTACCTGGCCGAACTCGAAACCCCGGCGATGCGCGAACAACTGGCCGCCTTGCTGAAGCGCGCCGGGAGCGGCCCGATCACCCTCGTCTATGGCGCGCGCAGCGCCACCGAAAACCAGGCGGTCGTGCTGCGCGAAGCGCTTCTGAAGATGGCCGGATAGCCGCGCGCGCCGGTGCTTCGTCGCGATGCGACGAGTTTGCGGCGGCCATCCACTCCCAGGCGCGAATCGGGCCGGCATCGCCGCGCGGGGATGCGCGGGTATTCAGAAAACCTGCGTATGCAGCGTGACCAGATCCTTCCCGGTATCCAGCTTGATGATGTAACCGATCGCCTTGCCCTTCAGCGACTCGCCATAGAGGCGCGCCTCGTTCGCCGCAAGAAGCGGCGTGGGTGCCGCGGCGATGTCATGTTCACGATCGAAACTCCAGCCACCTGCGCGCTCGGCAATCAGAATCCTTCGCATCTTCCTTTCCCATGTGCTTTCCACGCCGCGAAGTGTGTCAGAGCGCCGGGACGCTGTCTGGAGAATTGTGCAAGAAATTATGAACGCTCGGCGAAGCCAGGGAAGCCGCCGGAAGGCGTGCTTGAGCCGTGGCGGGAGAAACCGGGCGGCAGGGCGATTGTTCCGGTTGGCGTTCCCAGGAAGGCTTGGGTGGCTTGCCTGCCGATGCGGATACCACGAACTTCCGGTGCCACGAGCTCAGGGATTCCCCTGCGACGAAACCGCTCGTTCTTGGCGTGCTCCTTGCGGTGATCTCAGGTCTGCTCGGCCACAAGTCGATCGAGACGATCCGCAGGCACGGCGTCCATAAACAGCCCCTGGTCCGTTCTGGATCTCCTCGTCGATCCCCGATCTGCCTGTACTCCGCGCGGTTGCCGGTTGTCCGGGCGGAGCGTTGAACAGGCGAAACGGCGTTTATGGGATGGATGGCCGGATCAAGGGACTCGATGCGTTCAAGGCTCCTTCGGGCAGCTCAACTCCGGCGCGAAGATGAAGCGCTCGACGCCGACGTCGAGCGTGGCCTGAAACGGAATGCTGGTCGGGCCGGAGTACAGCGTCGCGTCGATGCTTGCGCGTATGCGACCGTCGCTGAGGTCGCCGAACGTGATGCTGGCCATGCCGATGATGTTCTGGATGTAGCTTCCATTCGCGCTGCCGAGTACGGAGATCTGGGCCAGCCCACCTGCCGCCGTGACCGCATTCGCGACGAGGTCGAGGCGCACGAAATCGAACTGGCCGTCGTCGAGATCGTTCATCGCATTGACGAGGATCTGGCGGCCGCCGTCCGGCAGGTCCTGATAGACCGCGAAGTTGCGGCCGGGGCCATCGATATCGAACTGGCGGACCGTGCCGTTCGTCGTCGTCGTCAGCGTGCCGTCACCGAGGCCCACTGTGTTTTCCGGAAGCTCGCCGGCGTAGCGCAGGGCAGCGAAAGTGCCCAGACCGTTGACGAACTGCTGCACACCGGTCGGGCTCGTCTGGCAGGCCTCGATCAGGACCAGGGCATTCTCGTCGGGAGCGAAAACGGCGAGGCCGCCACGACGATCATCGGAGCGCGGTACGCGTACGCTGACACGCGTCGCAAGTGCCGCTGCGTCCGTGGTGAAGTGGAACGCGCTGCCGGCGAGCTCCATGTCGAAGGGGACCGGTGGCACCTCGGGTGCGCGTTCGATGCCGAACATGGAGGGTTGCGAAACGGCGCCGGGCGGAACCGATAACTGTGCACCGCAAAGGCGTACGGTGCCGCCCTCGGGTCCGATGGTCGCTCGCACGGGATCGCAGCCGTCGAAGCCGTCGAACTGGATGATCTCGTCGAGCGCAGCCTGCGCGGAAGACGATGCTCCCGCCATGCAAAGTGCCGCGACTGTACTCCAGACGGCGGAACGCATCTGTATGTTGCTCATGGACACCTCGTTGCGGGTGTTTCACACCTGCCCGGAAATGCGCGGGCAGGTACATGAAGGGCCGGGGACGATCGCCGCGGCGTGCGCATTCCGCGCACGCCGCCCGAAGCGAACGGTCAGGGGATGACGGGCGTCAGCGAAAGGTTGTCGATCATCACGCGAGGTGCGGTGTATTCGGTTCCCCACGTCGCGTAGAGGTGCAGGGTGTCGAAAGCTGCCCCGCTGACCGAAAGCCTGGCCGTGACGAGGTTGTCGCGCGGCTCGGTCCCGGCGATCGTGCGCGTGTCGCTGGCGATCACCTTGCCGTCCTGGACGGCATCGAGATGGATCACCACGCCACCCCACGGACCATTCTCGTAGTGGACGAGATCGACCGTCGCGGCTGTTGCGGGAATGTCGAGATCAAGCCAGGCACTCGACAGTGCGCCGAGCGAGAGATTCGGGCCGTCGACGAAAGTGTCGCCGAAGGTGAGCACGTTCGGTGCGCTGCCGAAGGATGGGAAATCCTGGAAGAGGTAGGTCGCGTCTTCAACGATGAAGAGGTTGCCGAGCGGATTCGTGTTCGTGCCTGGGTCGAAGATCTTGCCGTCTGGAAAGACGCCGGCGACTTCATTGACTTCGCGATAGGTCACGCCGTTGTACGCGAAGCTGGTTCCCTTGAACCCCTCGACGAGATCGTCGTAAGTGGTCACCACGCCTTCGCCCGGGCTTTCGTCGAAGCCGTCGGCGAAGATGCGATCGGTCGACCCGCCGGATTCGATCTCGCCGAATACATGCATGCCCGTGACATTGCCGAAGGCGAACAGGCGACCGTCTCCGGTTGCGCGCAGGCGACGCGGTACGAGCGAGGCGAGGTCGGCCTCGCCAACGAGCACAGGCGCGGAAGGCGAAGCGATGTCGAACGCCTTGAGACCATCTGCATCCGCGTACCAGGCGCGGTCGCCCTTGATCGCGACCCGCGGCGTCGCCCACTCGGATGAGGCTGCATGCCCACCGACACGCGCGGGGCTGCCCGGACGCGACAGGTCGAGCAGGTGCAGGCCGGTCGGGCATCCCACCGCAGCGAGCGTGCCCGCGTCGTTCAGTTCGATGTCCTGGGCGGAATAGCCGCCTGGATTCGCGCACCCGTCGTTCCAGATCGTGACCTGGACAGGGGCATCCGGATTGCTGACGTCGAACACGTGCACGCCCGACAGTTCGTCGGCCGCATAGACGAATGAGCCATGCACCTGCAGCCGGTTGATGCCCGGCACCACGATCGAGCCACGCAAGGTCGGCTTCTCCGGCACGGACACATCGACCACCTGCAGCACCCCGCCACCGGTCGTCGTGCCGAGGTAGACGTAGTTGCCGTTGGCGGCGACGCTCGACACGGACGGGAACTCGACACGCCCGAGTTCGAACGGACGCTCGAAGCCCAGTTCCACGACGATCAGTCCGTAGCCCCATGCGGCAAGGTAGGCGCGTTGGCCGTCGACCGCGAACTGTTCGAAATCGCGCTGGTTGAGTGCTTGCGGGAGGGCCGCTTCGAAACGATCGAGTGGCGCGAGGGTCGTCGCGTCGGCACGACTGAAACCGTAGTTCTCCTGCAGGATCAGCGCCTTGCCGCCAACCAGCGCGATGTCGCGCGGGACGACCCCGCCGGTCGGCGTCGCCACGCTGACTTCGACCGGTTCGATCGGCTTGGTCGCGACATCGAGGCGGATGAAGCGATCGGTACTCGTCAGCACGAGCGCGCCGCCCTCGAGCGGCGTGACCGAGTCGGCGCCGAGCGTCGGTACCGGCGAGTAGCTCACGGTCTCCGGCGCAGTCGGGTTGCTGATGTCATGGATCGCGATCTCGGCGAAGCCGAGGCTGTAGGCGTGGTTGCCGGCGATGAAGCCGTCCGTTGCCGGATCCGTATCGATGCTGCCGAGCGCCAGCGGGGCCGACGGGTCGGAAATGTCGTACAGGTTGAACTTGAGGCCGAAAATGGCCGCGTATGGCGACTGGATGCGACTGCGGAAGTGCTCGGGCTGGCTGCCGTTGCCGCAATCGCTGGTAAGGAACGCGGGTGCCGCGGGCGTCCTCACGTCGATGATCGAACAGACGTGTATCGGTTCGGAGGTGATCGTCGTCCCGCTGACATACAGGTAATCGCCGTCCACCTGGCTGCGCGCGTAGGGAACCGGCGTGCGCAGCAGGCGTTCGAAAGTCGGATGCAGCGGATCCGGCGCGAGATCGCCGAAGTAGATCCCGTTCTCGGCATCGAACAGATAGAGGTATCCATTTGCCGCGGCCAGGGTCCACAGGTTCTTCATGCTCGGCGCGTAGTCCGAGAACTCGTTGACGAGTTCCGGACGGGATGGATTGCGCAGCGAGTAGACGGCAACGCCTCCCGTGTCATCGCCGGCCTGCCAGCTCGCATAGAGGTAGTCGCCCCAGCGGGTGAGCCCGCGGATCACGCCACTCGCCGGGGTCAGTGCGGTGCTCGAGACCACCGTTGGTGTGGTCGGGTCACTGTAGTCCCACGTCGTGATGATGCGGCCGCTCGGGATGTGGACGCGATCACCCGCGATGACGGGATCCTGCAAGGCACCGCCGTGCACACCTGCCAGCGGAAGTTCGCCGGCGCCGGACGATGCCGCGTAGCCCGCATCGGCGAAGCCGAACAGGACGAGCAGCCATAGGGATACAACCTTCTTCATGGAGGCGGAGGCCTTGGTTAGTGGAGGGAGCAGGCGAGGAAGCTTTTTGCCTGCTCCAGCAATCTGGGCGAGAACGCGCCGCGATGCATTCGTTGTCGATTCGCGAACGATGCGGCGACGATTGTTCCTGGTTTACAAACCATGCGCTGGCGATGCTGCGGCGTCTCTGCCGCCCCCTCAGGGGCACCCCGGCTGCTCCGAAAACGGCCCGTGCGCTGGCTGGGTCATAGCGACAGTGTCTCCTTTGGGGCCATTTGCCGAACGGCGTGCTGACCGACGCGGGCGTCACGAACTTCCGGTGGCGCGATTCGGCACTCCTTCGCGACCAAGCCTTTCGCGCCTGGAATACCGCTAATGACGATTTCGGAGCTGCCCGACCACAAGTCGATCGAGAAGGCCAGCGGGCATTGTGCCCACTTGGTCGGTGAGGGAAAGATTTTGGCAGCGGTGGAGTTTGCGGAGCACCAGCTTTCAGAGGTGCGCATACCGCAATTGCGCGTTACTGTGGTCGTGCATACAATGTGCGCACGTTCTGGGAGTACAAGTTATGGTCACAGCACTTCGCGAATCCACAATCAATCTACGCGCGTCGGTTGCGGCGAAGGCGGTCATTGATCGCGCGGCAGAATTGCTGGGCATGACGCGCACTGGCTTCATGCTCGACGCATCTGTGCAGAAGGCGGAATCTGTTCTGGCCGATCGCACGCGTTTTGTGCTGGACACTGAGCAGATGAAACGTTTTCATGACGCCTTGGATGCTCCCCTGCCTGACCCTGCGGCTCTACGCCGTTTGCTGACCCATCGCACGCCTTGGGCTGACTGAGAGTGGCGGCACTGTCCCCGCCCGTCAGGATTTGCCCTGCGCATGACGTTT
>JBEBXZ010000075.1:0-7005 GCA_040391335.1 Dokdonella fugitiva
AAATCGGCGCGATCGACGAGGCGCAGCGCATGGGCATCAACGGTAGCGTGATCGCGCGGATCCCGGTGGATGTCGCGCTGGCACTCAAGCGGGTCGAGGCCGATCGGCTCAAGGTGCTGCGCGAGATGTTCGTGCTGGTCGCATTCCTGAGCATCCAGGATCCGCGCGAACGTCCGGCCGATGCTCGCCAGCAGGCGGACGCCGCGCACGCGCAGTTCGTCGATCCGAAATCCGATTTCCTGGGCGTGCTGCGTTTGTGGACCGCGTACAGCGCGGCGCACGAGGAGTTCACCCAGTCGAAACTGCGCGACTGGTGCCAGCAGCATTTCCTCTCTTTCCTGCGCATGCGCGAATGGCGCGAGCTGCATCGGCAACTGCTCGTGCTGGCCGACGACATCGGCTGGAAACCGGGCAGTACGCGGCAGCCCCCAGTGCCGACACCCGCGATCGCCGCAGCGGGCGCAACCGGAAAGGCTTCATCGCGCAATCATCGGCGGCGCAAGCAGGAAACCGCAGGTTTGCCGGCGGTCGAGGCCAAGGTTGTGGCGGCCGCAGCGGCATCACCGTCGAATGCGGTGGAGGAGGGTGCGAGCTACGAGGCGATCCACCGCAGCCTGCTTTCGGGTTGGCCGACCCAGGTCGGCATCAAGGATGAGCGCAACGCGTATCGCGGCACGCGCGAGCGACGGTTCGCGATCTTCCCCGGATCCGCACTCTCGAAATCACCGCCGCAATGGTTGCTGGCCGGGCAGATCATCGATATCGGCAAGGTCTACGCGATGCAGTGCGCGCGGGTCGAGCCGGCCTGGATCGAACAACAGGCGGCGCATCTGGTGCGGCGCAGCTGGCGCGATGCGCACTGGTCGCGCAAGCGCGGCGCGGTCATGGCGTTCGAGCAGGTCACCCTGTTTGGCCTCAACCTGGTCGAGAAGCGCGCGGTGCAGTTCGGCAGGCAGGATCCGGCCGAGGCGCACGCGATCTTCGTGCGCGAGGCGCTGGCCACGGGTGATATCGAAGTGCGTGCCGATTTCGTCCGCGCCAACGCGCGCACGCTCGCGCAGGCCGAGGAGATCGAAGCCAAGCAGCGCCGATCCGGCCTGCTCAAGTCGAGCGATGAACTCGCCGCGTTCTTCGACGGCAAGCTGCCATCCGATATCCATTCCAGCGCCGCGCTCGACGCGTGGTACCGCAAGGCATCCCCGGCTGAGCAGGCGGCCCTGCGCTGGTCGCTGGCCGACGTGCTGTCGAGCACGCCGGGCATCGCGGCGAACGACTTCCCGACGACGCTCGAAGTCGCCGCGCACAAGCTGCGCCTCGAATACCGCTTCGTTCCCGGCGATGCGGCGGATGGCGTGACCCTGCATGTGCCGCTGGCGCTGGTCAATGCGGTTTCCGGCGAAGCCTGCGAGTGGCTCGTGCCGGGTCTGCTGCCGGAAAAAGTGGCCGAGATGATCCGTGGCCTGCCGAAGGCGCTGCGGCGCAATTTCGTGCCCGCACCGGACTTTGCCCGCGCCTTCACGCAGGCGGTGGCTGCGGAATCGACCGCGCGTTCGCGCCCACTGGGCGTGGTGCTTGCGGCGTACCTGCAGAAGGTCACCGGCGTGCCGGTGGCGGCGTCTGATTTTGCCAGCGTCGAACTCCCCGCCCATCTGTCGATGCGCTTCGAGGTGCACGACGAGAACGGTCGGCAGATCGCGACAGGGCGCGATCTTGCTGCGATCCAGGCGCAATGGGCCGGAGCAGCGCGCGCTGCGTTCTCGCAACGCGCGGATGCCGAACTGACCCGCGAGGATCTCATGGGATTCGACCTCGAGGACATTCCCGATACGATCATTTCGCCGGCTGGATTGACGGCTTTCCCGGCCCTCGTCGATCTCGGCGACAGCGTCGCCCTGCGCGTGTTCGAGCGCCGCGACGAAGCGCTGGCGGAACATCGCCGCGGCGTCGAGCGCCTGCTGCGCCGCGCGTTGGCCGACAAGATCAAGCAGGCGCGTCGACAACTGCCGCTGGCGAATGTCACCGCGCTCAAATGGGCCGCGCTCGGCAGTGCGGAAACACTGCGGGCGGATCTGGTCGAGGCGGCGCTCGCCGAGCGTCTGCAGCAGCACGATCTCGACGTACGCACGCGCAGCACCTTCGATGCACTCAGGTCCGCGCTCGGCGTCGAATTGTTCGCCGCCGCGGTCGAGCGGCTCAAGCTCGCCGAAGCGATCATCGAGGCGCATGCCGAACTGATGCCGCTTCTGGAGCCGCCGCTGATGGGATTCGCACGCGCCAACTATGATGACCTGCGGGAACAGCGCGACGAATTGCTCGCCCCGGGTTTCCTGCGTGATACCGATCCGACGCATCTCGCGCACTTTCCGCGTTATTTGCGCGGCATGCGCCTGCGCGCGGAGCGTCTGCGGCAGGATCCGGCGCGCGACCAGGCGCGCATGCTCAACGTGCAGCTCTACTGGCGCGAGTACCTGAAGCGACGCAGCAGCAAGGACGTGGAAACCGGTGCGCTGGAAGAGCTGCGCTGGCTGGTCGAGGAACTGCGCGTATCGGTGTTCGCGCAGGAACTGCGCACGCCGGAACCGGTGTCGCCGAAGCGCCTGGCGAAGGCACTCGCGGCGCTCGGTTGATCGCGTTGTGTCTACTTGATGCGCTTGACGCTGACGCGGCAGGAGGCGCAGTTATCCAGGACGAGCAGCCAGCTGCCAAACGACTTCGGCTTGATCGTCACGGCGGGGTCGGTCACGGTTGGCCCGGCGTAGGATCCGGGTTCCGACTGCTTCCATTCCTGGCCGTTGTCCAGTTTGAAGATTGTCCTGCCATCCCAGCCGCTGAAGCTGCCGGCGATGTGGGCATTGACCGTGGTGCGTTCCAGGTCGTCCTCGATGAAGCCATCCCGGGTCCTGCGCGGCGCGTTGCCCGCATCGTCGATCGCGCCGCGACCCTGCAGCCACTGGTTGAGGCCCTTCAGCTCTTCCGGCGTCAGCTTTTCCAGGCCATATGCCTTGAATTGCGCGGCCGACAGGCGTTCCTCAAGCGTGGAATCGCTCGTTTCGGCATGGACGAAAGGAGCGGCCAGAAAGGCGCTGGCGAGGGCGAGAAGGCAAATGCCCTTGTGGAAAAAAGCCATCGGTGAATCGTCACGCATGGAGGGACCTCGAAACAGGAAAACGAAAGTGCGGGATCAGCCGACGCGCTTGACGCGGACGCTGCAATTGCAGCCCTTCACGTGCATCAGCCAGCTGCCCATTATGGCAGGGCGGATCGTAACCCTGGGCGAGGTCAAATGCGCGGAATAGGACCCCGATTCGACCTGTTCCCATTGTTGTCCATTGTCCAGCGTGAAGCGGGTCTTTCCGCCCCAGCCCGTGAACAGGCCGACGATGCGCGCGTCGATCGGTTCGCGCGGATTGTCATCGTGGCGAAATTCGAGGCTGCCGTCGCGCTTCTTGATCGGTGCTATCGACGCGCTGACGCCCTCGGTGCGGATCCACTCATTGAGGAATTCGAGCTGCGCGGGAGAGAGTTGGTCGAGACCGGAACGGCTCAGTTCATCGGCGGACATGCGCTGTTCGATCCGGGTCGCCGCCTTTCCGGCAGCGGCGCCAAGGTTTGGCAACAGCGACAGCAGCAACACAAAACTGAATGCGCCTGGGTGCATGGATGGTGCTTTCCGAGTGCGGGAAACGTGACTGTGTGAACCAAAAAGCGTTGTCTAACGCGAGGTTAACAGATGCATCGACTGGAATGACCAGTTAGAATGCCTTTAATATCCGCACTGCCACGGCCTGCTGCAACCCTCGGGTTGGTCGTATCAAGGCATGCGGTCTTTTCTTGTACCACCCCGTTTGCGGAATGAATAGATGACCCAGCGTTCAGTTGTTGCTTCCAGCCTCAAGGCTGCCATCGCGCTCTCGATTCTGGGCGTTTTCTCGAACCCGGCGATGGCCGAAGTCTCGGCACTGGTCGGCGGCGATGTCGTTTCCGGGGACCAGGCGACCGTAGCGCTCGACGTCAATATCCCGCAAGCATTCAGTTACTCGCGCCCCAGCAGCGGCAACAATGTCGCGACGGCGTACTTCAACTGGCACCTTTTCTGTGCGGAAACGCCACGCACCACGACCCAGGTCGTCCTGAATCCGCGTTATCAGCTTGCGTCCGTAGGTGCCGATGTCTGGAAGTTCCCGCAGGTTGCTGTGCGCAACCTGACCTATCAGGGCACCGGTGCGCAGCACGATGGCGCGATGGGCCTGACCATCGGAAATGCGACGGTGGCCGGTCAGCCGCAGTATCGATGCCTCAGCGCATTGCCCGGTTCGAGCCTTGAGCCGTGGACGGCCAATCTTGGCTTGTTCAGCAACAACTTCGGCGACTACGTTGGCGCAAGCAATGGCACGATGCCGCCGCAGCAGGATCCGCCCGCCGGTCCACACCAGAACGTGAAGGTGACGGCAGCCGTGATCCCTGGCTTTCCGGGGAAATCGGTCAGTGTCGTGAAAGTCGCGATGGAACTGGATGCGACGAATCCAACGCAGACCAGTATCGTCCTGGTCGATGGCTACAATTCCGCTGCGTTGTCTCCGGTGACGGGTCCCGGTTCGGATCAGGCGACATGGTGCCTGCTGACCCCTGCCTGGGTTGAAGGAACGACACCGCCGGCAAACCTGTGTGACGATGCCGGCATCCTGTTTCCCGGCGTGGCCAAGGGGACGGGGGCATTCGTGCGTCAGAGCATGGGCTTCCAGGCATCTCCTCCAGGACCCTGGTACGTGCTCGTCTACCGCGACATCAACAGCGCGGGTTCGCCGACGTCGGGCAGTCCGATCCAGGGCTTCGCCGCGATCCGCACCGGCGGCGGCCTGGTGGGTGTTCCCGAGGAATCGCAGGATTGGTACACCGACGACAGCGTCTGGTACAACTACTGAGGCGACTCGCCTGAATCACTGGCCGTTTCGCGGCCAGTGATTGCGCAAACGACCCGATTTCCTGATCCGTATGCTGGCGCCGATTCCATAGCGTCGTCCGGGAAGAGGCGCGTCGCGGCCAATCTCGCCGTGTCATTTGAGTCCCGCTTCCGCCAGTCAGGATCCGGTGCGCTTCGATTCTTCGATATCCCCGCGGGTAGACGATCTTGAAACCTTCCGGCGATGAAAATGCTCTCGCCGCAGAGATGGCCGGAATTGCCGATGCAGGTACCTGCATCGAGCGGTGGCTTGCGCTCAATCCGGCAGCGCGGTTGCGATGGGATGCCGCGCAGGTTGAACGGAACGAGGCCCTGGCAATGCTCGAGGCACTCAACACCGGTGCCCCTGCGCAGCGCGCCTTCCTTCTGCATGACGCCCTGCTCGCCGGGTTGGAAATAGGTCCGGCCGACCTGCAGGCGTTTGGTCCGGAAGTTGTCGAGCTCGTCGAAGGCCAGCGTGCAGCCGAGCGCGTCTGGTCGCTGTATGAAACTCGCGGCGGACCGGGCAGCGCCGAAGGTTTGCGCCGCCTCCTGCTGGCGATCATCCGTGACCTGCGCGTCGTGTTCATCCTGTTGGCGCGCCAGCTCGTGCGCATGCGCGCAGCGGGCTCGCTGCCCGAAGACGAGCGCCGCGCGCTCGCGCAACTGACTGCCGACATCCACGCGCCGCTGGCAAACCGGCTCGGCATCTGGCAACTCAAGTGGGAGCTCGAGGATCTGGCGTTCCGTTACCTGCAGCCGGATACCTATCGGCGCATCGCGCAATTGCTCGACGAGCGCCGCGGGGACCGGGAGGCGTGGATCGCGCGTGCGACGGCCGGGTTGACGTCGGCGATGCGCGAGGCCGGCATCGATGCGGACATCGCCGGACGCCCGAAACACATCTACTCGATCTGGCGCAAGATGCAGAAGAAGGGGCTCGATTTCACCGAGCTCTACGACATCCGGGCATTGCGCGTGCTGGTGCGTGATGTGCCGACCTGCTATGCCGCGCTCGGCGTCGTGCATTCGCTGTGGCCGTTCATTGCCGGCGAGTTCGACGACTACATCGCCAGTCCCAAGGGAAACAATTACCAATCGCTGCATACCGCGGTGATCGGTCCGGAAGGACGCGCGCTGGAAGTGCAGATCCGCTCGCACGACATGCATGCCTATGCCGAGCTCGGTTTCGCCGCGCATTGGCGCTACAAGGAAGGCAGCGGCGGGGATGCCAGCTTCGAGCGAAAGATCGCCTGGATGCGCCAGTTGCTGGAGGGACGGGAAGAGGCGGACGATGCGGATTCCGTGCTGCTGGCCGGCTTCCGCACCGACGTCATCGAGGATCGCATCTATCTGCTGACGCCGAAGGGGCAGGTCATCGACCTGCCGCGCGGCGCCACCGTGCTTGATTTCGCCTACCTGATCCACACCGATGTGGGCCATCGCTGCCGCGGCGCGAAAGTGAATGGCCGCATTGTTCCGCTGAATTTCCAGCCGGCCAGCGGCGATCGCGTCGAGATCCTGACCGCCAGGACCGCCGAACCGCGGCGCGACTGGTTGTCCGCGCACAATGGCTACCTCAACACCGCGCGCGCGCGCGAAAAGGCGCGCAACTGGTTCAAGCGTGCCGACCGGGAGCTGAATCTCGCCGCCGGACGCGGCGTGCTCGAGCGCGAGTTCAAGCGGCTGGCATTGCACAACGTCGACCTCGATACGCTGCCGGCGCGATTCAATCTGAAAACCGTCGACGATCTCTACGAAGCGCTCGCGCTCGGTGACGTCACGCCGACCCAGATCGCGCGCAGCCTGCACGAGGAAGCGACACCGCGGGGTCCGCAGGTTCCGCGCCAGACGGGACCCGTCCGCACCCCGTCACCCGGTCGCGATGCGCTCATCATCGAAGGCGTGGGCAACCTGCTGACCACGCTGGCGCGTTGTTGCCAGCCGCTTCCGGGCGATCGCGTGGCCGGCTTCATCACGCGTGGGCGCGGCGTCAGCGTGCATCGCGAGGATTGCCGGCAATTGCAGCGCTTGCGTGCGGTCGATGCCGATCGCGTGATCGAGGT
>JBEBXZ010000076.1:0-6954 GCA_040391335.1 Dokdonella fugitiva
CCGGTGCACGCTCGCGAAACCCGGGCCGATACTTCCGTGATCGAGGGCCCACGCCTCCTGCTGCTGATCCGCGCGAAGGCATGCATGGCCGCCATCGACGCATGGGTCGGCCGGTGCTGGCCGGGACAACCGTATGCCGGAGCCCTGCCCTGTACCGCTATCATCGACGCATGAACATCGGGCCAGCCCTGCGCGGAGGTACCCGGGCGGTCGGCTCGACGACTTCATCCGGGCGGTAGCCGGATCGAAAGGCTTCCCTCGCCGCGGCTACGGAAGCCCGGCCTGATCCGTAATCTGCCCAACCGGATTTCCAGGTGCGCCGGAAGCGAAGCAGGGATCGGATGATCCTGGTGAATGGCGACCGCCAGAAATCGGGCGCAGATCGGAAAGAATTGGCGGCATGAGCGACAGCAAGCAGAACCCGGAAAACGAAACCCGCGCAACAGCCCCGCCCGACGCGCCATCCGTCGAGGCCGAACCTGCCTCGGGCTACCGCTTCGCGGGTCACCTGCTGCTTCCGGCCGAGCGCCGCTTGCTGGCCGGAGAGCGCGAGATCGAACTCGAAGCAAAAGTGCTCGACCTGATCCTGCTGCTCATCGAACACCGCCAGCGGACGCTGGACAAACGCGAGATCGTCGACGCGCTGTGGGGCCATCGCCCCGTCACCGATACCGCACTCAGCCAGCTCCTGCACAAGGCGCGCCGTACGCTGGCCACGGGAGGAGACGGCCAGGCCATGATCCGCACCGTCTACGGCCGTGGCCTGCAGTGGGTCGTACCGACGGAAAGCGTGGACGTGGCAGCCCTGCGTTCCGCGCCCGAAGCCCAGGATTCCGGCAATCCTCCGGCGCGCGCTACGTCCGCCCCGGCGCGCGAAGGCGCGCGCTGGAACCGATGGCTTGCGCTCGCCGGCCTGCTCGCGCTGGCCGCCATCGCGGGCGGGCTCTGGTCACAACGGCATCCGGATCCGCGCGGCTTGCCGCGCCTCGCCCTGCTGCCGATCGAGAACGCGACCAACGATGCGCAACTGGACTGGACACGCAGCGGCCTGCCGGGGCTGATCGGCGGCCTCGTCGGCGAGGCGGGCGGCGTCGATGTCGTGGATGCGCTGCAAACCGCTCGCGCTTTCGAGTACCTGCCGACCCGCGGACAATCCGAAGTCGAGCGCCTGCGCTACATCACCGGCGCCGGCATCCTGGTCACGGGGCGCCTGCGCCGTCTCAACGGCGATCTCTACGAACTCGCGCTGCGCGTGCACGATGCCGATGGCACGAGCGAGATCGTGGTCAACTCGGCCCAGGTGGCGACCCTGGGCATCAACGCCGCGCCCCGTCTCCTGCGTGCACTCAAACGCCCGGTGCCCGAACCGGCTGCGGATGCCGACGACCTGCACGGAGACGACTACCTCGCCCAGACCTTTGCCCGCGGCCTCGATCTCGCGGCGCATGGCCAGTGGGAAGAGGCCAAGCCGTACTTCGCCCTTTGCGCACAGAACGCCCCGCGCTTCCTGCCGGGTCGCCAGCGCCTCGGGGAAGCGCAGGCGAAGACGCGTGATTTCGCGCCGAGCATCGGAACCTTCCAGGCGCTCGCAGAAGAAGCACATGCGCGCGGCCAGCCGACGATGGAAGCAGCCGCCCTGATCGGCCTGGCAGAGAATGAACTGCGCAAGGGCGACAGGCGCCGTGCGCTCGAACTGCTCGACCGAGGTCGCCCGCTGGCTGAACGCGGTGGCGATCCCGATGCGCAGGCCCGCCTGGCCCTGCTCACGGCGCAGGCGCTGGCGATCCTCGAGCAACCGGGAAAGGCCGCCGATTCATTGCAGCGCGGCCGGGAGCTGATCGAGCGCCACGGCCTGCGTCAACGTCAACCGCTGCTGCACTACACGATGGAGCAGATGGCGGAAATGCGTCGCGATTTTCCAGCCCAGGAGGCGGCCGCGCATGCCGCACTGGCCGCCGCCGAAGCGATCGGGGACGAACGCGAAGCCATCTACGAGACCTATCGCCTCGGGCGCATGCTGAGCTGGCAGGAGCGCCCATTCGATGCGTTGCCCCTGCTGCAACAGGCCTACCAGCGTGCGCGTGCGAAACGCGCGCTCGACATCGAAGCCGTCGGCGCGGTGGAACTGGTCTGGGTGCTGGTCGAAACCGGCCTCAATGCGCAGGCCTGCGAAGTGGCCGAAGCCCTCGTTGCGGATCTCGAAGGCTCGGCCAACCGCTACTGGCGCGCGATCGGATTCGCCGCGCTGGCGCGCTGCCAGCGTCACGCGGGCGACGCACAGGGCGCCCTCGACAGCTATCGCGCGGCCTGGCCATTGATCGACCTGCTTGAAGACCCGCTCCTGGCCGCGCTCGTCCTGCACAACCAGGCGCTGGCGGCGTTCGTCGCCAGACCCGATGCCCTAAAAGGCATCCTGGCCGATTTCGATGTCCTCGATGACAACGGCGAGACTCCGGTATCACGCCACAATCGTCGCCTCGTCGCCGCGCTGGAAGCCGCGGCACGCGGCGATTTCCAGACGGCGAGGAAGCAGCTCGAGACCGAAGTCGACAATCCGAATCCGGATGACATCGAGCGCAACGACCTGCGCCGCACGGCCTGGCATCTCGCTCTCGCCAGCAATGACCCCGAGTTTGCCGCCATCGCGCGCCAGGGCTACGACGCGACCACCTCGAACGACACCGAGATCCTGCGCCTGTACGCGAAATGGGCGACGGCACATGCCGATCGCGCAGGCATGCAACTCACCGCGGCGCGCCAGGCCGATCTGCAGCGCCGGGCGCTTGCTGCGCTCGCCAGTGCGCGTACCGGCGAGGCCACCGAATAGCCGGGGCCATCCGTTCCAGGATGGAATCCATCTGCGGAACCCCTCGCCGCGGAACGACCGCTCACTTGCAGGGGCGACGCTACGATGCATCCCGGGACGCCCTCATTCCTCGAAGCCGTCGGCGAAGATGCGGTTCTCGAACAGCACGAGTCCGTCGTTGCCGACCGCGACGGCAGCTCCGCCCTTGACACTCAGCGCATTCAGCGCCCGTCCGGCACTGTCGCAATGACCCTGCTCCCAGGCGACGCCCGCATCGCGGCTTTCGAAGACGCATCCTTCGCTCGTCACTGCATACCAGTGCTGCGCATCCCGATGCGCCAGATCCACGACGAGGCCCGGGCTGGGCGCTGGCGCCACGTAGCTCCAGCTCTCTCCGCCGTCCGAAGTGGCAAAGATGCCTTCCGCCTGGGTCGCGACGAGCGCATGCGTCGCATCGATGAAATCGGCCGCGGTGATCTTGCCGTGCTCGAACTCCAGGAGCGTCCACGATTCGCCGCCATCCTCGGTGCGCAGGACGGTTCCGAGCGTACCGCTCGAGCGCGCGATGCCACCCGTGGCAAAGCCGATGCTGGCCGTCGGGAAGTGCAGTTCGTCGAAGTTGATGTTGAACTCGCCCGGATAGGTGATCGCCCAGTTGGCGCCGCCGTCGTGACTCGCCTGGATTTGCCCTCCCTTGATCAGGACGATGTTGTCGTCATCATGGAAATGCACGTCGAAGATGCTGCCGATGCCCTGGCTCAGCGTTCCCAGTTCACTCCAGGTTGCACCGCGATCACTGCTGGCATAGAGACCGGTTCGCGCGGCCAGGATCTCGTCGCGAGTGCGCGCACCGGACCAGGTGAGGCTCTGTCCCTGCTGCGGGAACACGCTTACCGGCTCCCATGTCAGGCCGCCGTCCCCGGTGACCAGGCCACAGTTGAAGGTACCGGCCCCGAACCCGTTCCCGCCTTCGGCGAAATCGACATCGGTCGGCGAGCAGTTTCCGGTACCCGAGGCCACCAGCCAGGATTCGGGGACCGGCGTGCCGGCAAGAGCAACCTGCATGAGTGAAGCGGCGAACAGCAACATGGCAAACCTCCAGACAGAACGGTCGATCGGGAAGCACGCGACCCGGCGACATCGACCGGCATCGCATGCGAAGCAGGATTCCGTCCCGCGCACGAGGAATCGCGAACGGTTCCTCGTGGCGAACGGAAGCACACCCCATGTGAACATCGCGGCGCCCTTCGATCATCACGAACTTGTTACGAGGTGCTTATGAATGGCCCCGCAGCCCCGGCGAGTTCCGGGATGCGCCGGGTCCGTTGCAGCGAATCATGTGAGCGAGGGTCAGGCGGTGGGCCGTCATCTGCCGGGGCACGGGCACCGCGCGCAGTGCCGAGCCGTTCACGGGAGCCGCCGCAACGAGCGGACTATGGGCGAGGACATCACCCGAACGCTCTTCGACCCGTCGATGACGACGAGCAGGCGCGTCCGCTCGCGGACACCGGAAGCGTCCGGCTGCATGTCCGCAAAACGATGCATGACTTATGTCCTAGCAACCAAAGCCCTTGTTCCTGCATCTGATTTCCTGCAAACGAGATGGATTTTCCGGCTGGCACGCTGCTTGCTCTATCCCTCTCGGGAACCATTCTTTCAGGAGATCATCATGAATACCCGAACACGTTTTCTGCACACTGCGACGAGCGCGACGCTGCTTGCAGGTTTGCTTGCTTTCAGCGGGAGCCATGCCGCCACCGAAACGATGTCGGTCGCAGCGACAGCACCGCAGCAGGCAACCCTGATGCCGACGGTCAGTGTCACTGCCGACGCGTCGATGCCGGAAGGCACGCTGCGCTGGCGAGTCGCCGATACGGCGCCGACGCGCGTCACGCTGATGCCGGCCGTGCGCGTCACCCGCAGTGCGGATGCGTTGGCGGTAGAGACCTTGCCGACCGTGCACGTTGTCGCACAGACGCCGAGCATCGACCGCGATGCAGACGCGACGCCGGACGCGAAGGTCGAATCGCTCGCACAGCATTCAGTGGAAGGCGACGACGAGGCGCGCATGCCGTTTCCGCGCATGCGTGGCTTGCTGATCATTCCCCGCTGATTCCCGCCCCGCGCATTGACACGGAGGGCGAGGCGGATCAGGCGATCAACACGCTGGTCTGCTCGGCGACGATCGCATGCGGCAAGAAACGCGCGGTATCGCGGGTGATCAGCGAACGGTCTTCGCGGATCCCGATGCCGCAGGCGCGATCACCCACGACCCAACTGCCGACCAGCACGCTGCGCCCATCGAAATCGGCGAGCGGATGGTAGGCCTGGCGAATGCAGGGGCCGTTGTACGGGCCGTCCGACCGCTGGCTCGTGCCATCGGGCAGATGCAGATCGATGTTCGCACCTTCGCGTGAGTACAGCGGTTTGCGCACCCAGCCGGCCGGCAGCGGACTGCGTCCATCATCGAACCATGCAGGCAGCAGGTTCGGATGTCCTTCGTGCTTCTGCCACAGCATCGGCAGGATGCCCTTGTTGCTGAGCACGGCCTTCCACGGCGGCTCGATCAGCATCACGCCGGCGTTCGGCAGATAGCGGCCGAATTCCTCGCGAAACAGGTCTTCGAGCGGATACAGCTTGAACAAGGTGCCGATCACCGTGTCCTTGAGATCGGTATAACGACCATCTTCGGAAACACCGATATCCTCGATCGCCAGCAGGCCGCAGTCGATCCCCGCCTGCACCGCGCATTCGCGCAGGTATTCGATCGTCCCTTGGTCCTCGACCGACTCACGGACCGCGGACAGATAAAACGGACGCGGCAGGCGTTGGGCGATCGTGCCGAACGCTTCGACCAGGCTCTCGTAGATCGAGTTGTATTGATCGGCAGCGAGCGGCAAACGACCCGCACGCTGCTGGTCGTCCAGCCATTGCCATTGGAAAAACGCCGCTTCGTACAACGATGTCGGCGTGTCGTAGTTCAATTCGTAGAGCTTCGCCGGACCCGTCCCGTCGTAGGCGAAATCCATGCGGCCGTACAGATGCGGCTGACGCTCACGCCAACTGCGCGCGATCAGGTCCCAGAACGGCTCGGGGACATCCAGTTGGCGCAGACGCTCCTCGTTGCCGACGATATCGTCGAGCATGTCGAGTGCCATGCCGTGCAGTTCCTCGGTCGGCGCCTCGATATCGTCTTCGATCTCGCGCAGCGTGAACGCGTAGTAGGCCGACTCGTCCCAGTACGGCTCACCGTCGATCGTGTGGAACGCGAATCCGGCTTCTTCCGCCCGCTCGCGCCAGTTGGCGCGTTCGGGAATCGCGATGCGGCGCATCTCAGCCGCCCGAACTGCTGCGGCTGCTGCTCGATGAACCGAAACCGCCACGACTGACCGTCGGCGCCTTGTTCGGCTGGGCATTGATGGGAGCCATCGCCGCACCGGCACTGCCCGCCCGATACACACCACCCGCGGCACCCGGGGCCGGACGCTGCCAGTTGCCGGCGCGATCACGGTAGGCCGGATTGCCGGCGAAGCCCGCCGATTGGCCTCCACGCAGCATCTGGCCGAGCAGGAATCCGGTCATCATCGGCATGAAGTAGGAATGACCCGTGCTGGTCTTGCGCTGCTCGCACTGGCCCTCGCCATGCGCCGCGATGCAATCCTCGCGCGACTCATACCGCGGGCTTTCGGTTTCGGCCTTCGCCGTCGCCTGCGCGAACGCTTCCTGGCAGGTATAGCGATCATTGGTCTGCTCGACGCAGGCATCGACCGACGTGTACAGACCCTCGCTCGTTGCATCGTCGCTGCCGCAAGCGGTCAGCATCAGCGGGGCGGCGCTCATCAGCAGCAAGGCAGCGGTGCGCGAACGTTTCATGCAGTCATCCTTTTCGTTCCAGCCGCCAAGCTTGCCTTGTTTACGGCTGCGATGGAAACCCCGGTGTTCTCAATCGGCAACGATCCATCTCTCGCCGCCTCCTAGCGATCTGCCTCGCGCTGTTCTGACCACACGTCGAACAAAGCCTGCATCTCACTCTTCTGCTCGGGACGCCAGACCTTCATGCGCTCCTTGAGACCTTCCGCAGTAGCCAACGTCGGTTCCGAACGAACTGCCGTAGAAAACCATGCGAACGCAGTCTCGCGGTCGCGCAA
>JBEBXZ010000077.1:0-6945 GCA_040391335.1 Dokdonella fugitiva
ACGACGATCAGGAACTCGCCGGACTGCTGCGCGATTTCCTCGCACGCGAAGGCTTCGATGCGAGCATCGCGCACAATGCCGAGGCCGCGATCGAATCGGCGCGCGCCACCGATTTCGACGCGATCGTCCTCGATGTCATGCTCCCGGGCCGCTCGGGGCTGGACGTGCTGCGCGAACTGCGCCGCGAATCGGCCACGCCGATCCTCATGCTGACGGCGCTCGGCGAAGACGTCGATCGCATCCTCGGCCTCGAGCTCGGCGCCGACGACTACATTCCGAAGCCGTGCAATCCGCGTGAACTGGCAGCACGACTGCGCGCCGTACTGCGACGCTCGCGCGGCGAGACCGGTGAAGCGCTTACCGACCTGCGCAGCGGGCGCATTTCGCTCAAGGCTGCATCGCGCAGCGTCAGCGTGGATGGCGTGCCGATGATCCTCACTTCGACCGAATTCGACCTGCTTGCGCTGCTCATGCGTGAAGCAGGTCGCGTGGTCAGCAAGGAACGCATTTCGCAAACGGTTCTGGGTCGGCCACTCGGGCCGTACGATCGTTCCATCGACGTCCATGTTTCGAACCTGCGCCGCAAGATTGCCGATGCAGGCGACGAGAGCTCGCCGATCACCACCATTCATCGCAGCGGCTACCTGTTGCGCCAGCCTGAGGGCGAATGACATGCACGGCCTGTTCTGGCGCATCTTCGGCGCGTTCTGGCTGGCAAACGTGGCGATCATCATCGCCCTGGCGTGGATCACATCGAGCAATTTCGAATCCGAGAAAATTCCCGGACTCGAGATCACGCGCCTGCAGGCGGCGATGGACGACCAACTGCACAAACTCGGGCGTGATGCGAAACGCGGTGGCGCCGAGCGGCTCGATCTTTCCCTGCGCGTCGCCGCGAGCATGGGTCCGGTCATGTACTACGCAATCGATGCGCAAGGCCACGACCGCCTCGGTCGCAGCTATCCGCCCGAAGTCGCGGCCGCCCTGGCGTCATTGCGCGCCGACTCGCCTGCCACCCACGACCGCATGCGCAGCATGCGCACGAACCTGCGCGACGATGGCAGCGAATTGCTGCTGGTCGCGATCACCCAGGGCTCGCTGTTCAAGAAGATGCTCTACAAACGCCCGTCGGGTTTCTGGACGCATATCGGCCTCGCACTCATCGCCAGTGCCCTGGCCAGCGCGTTGATCGCGTGGTACGTCGCCTCTCCGCTCGCGCGAATCCGCACCAGCACGCGACGGTTTGCCGAAGGTGATCTCGATGCGCGGGTCGGTCGCCTGCGTCTCGGCCGCAGCACCGAGATGAATGCGCTGGCCACGGAATTCGATCGCATGGCGGAACGCATCAAGGCGCTCATCGAGAACAATCGGCGACTGGTGCGCGATGTCTCGCACGAGCTTCGATCGCCACTCGCGCGCCTGCGTGTTGCACTGGAATTGGCGCGCGAACAGAAAGAGCCCGCCCTGGGACAGTCATTGGACCGCATCGAACTCGAGTCCGACCGACTGGAAGGAATGCTCTCGCAAACCATTGAACTGTCACGCCTGGAGACACGCCCCGAGCTGCATCCGGAAACGATCCGCATCGACGAACTGGTGGAAGGCGTGATCGAGAACGCCGACTACGAGGGCACGCCACTGGGTCGCAAGATCGTTCTGCGAGGGCGCGCCGCCGTCAGTGCGCAGGGTTCACGCGCCGCTCTCGACAGCGCCATAGAGAACATCGTGCGCAACGCGATTGCCTATACGAGCGGCGATGAGCCGATCGAGATCAGCGTCGAGCACGATCCCGGACGTCCCCATACGGCGTGTATCCGCATCCGCGATCATGGACCGGGCGTCGCAAGCGCGGATCTCGAGCGGATCTTCGAACCGTTCTATCGCACGGACAGCGCGCGCGCGCGCAGTAGCGGCGGCACCGGGCTCGGACTCGCCATCGCGCGTCGTGCCATCGCCAACATGGGCGGCCAGATCGAGGCGCGCAACGCTGACGCAGGCGGACTCGAAGTGATCATCCGCTTGCCGATCACGTCGGCGAGCTGAATCGTGCAAGTCGCCACCCGAGCCGTCAACGGATTTTCCTGATTGATTCCGCTCCTCAGCTACGGGCTGCGTGATTCGAATCCGCCTATCCTTGAGTCGTTCGTCGCCCCGGCCTGCGCCGGACGACGAGAATGGGTTGAGCAGCGCCCCTGCCTGACCCGCTCCGCTGTTGAAATCCACCGGAACGAAGTTCCCTGGAGGTTCCCGGTCCTGGCTGAGGGCCGGCCCGAACGGCATATTGACAAAAAACGAAATGGGACATTGTTGGAATGGCAACGCTCGCGGCTGGTGGCGCGCGATACGCCACCTGAATGACCGACGCATTAACGATGGAATCCCTTCTTCATCGTGCGACTATCGGCCTCACTACCGGCAACCGGTAACGTCACATCGAGGCAGCCTTCCGTCGTGGCATGGCGTTCAGGCATACAACCCGTCCCGATGCGTTGACCGCCACCTCCAACCCGGAGACTCCGTCATGCTGAAACTGGCCATCATCTTTGCCCTGATCTCGGTCGTCGCCGGCGTCCTCGGCTTCACGAACATCGCGGGCGCATCGGCAGGCATCGCCAAGATCATATTCGCGATCTTCCTGGTCTTGCTCGTGCTCGCCCTGCTCGGTGTCGTGCTGGGCGTTTCCCTGTTCACCTGACCCGGTTGCGGAGTCGCCACGCCACACAGTGATCGTTGGCGCGGCGCAGTATCATGCGTGGACCCAATCTTCTGGAAACGCGCATGTTTCAACCATTTCCTGCGCCGGGAGTGAACCTGCCGGCGCGTCGGATACCCGCTGCGGAAACAGTCGTGCCGGCATTTTCCGGCATGGAAATGTGCGATTTTGCGGGCTGAACAAACATGAATTCCGCAGCCGCCACCGAGCGCACCTGGCCGCATGGGCCACGCCAGTTGCTGTCGACTCTCGCCTGGCTGCGCCTGTGCGCTGTAGGTGGGCAGGCGCTGACCGTGGCTTGCGTGGCGGCATGGCTGAAGATTCCGATACCGACCATACCTTTGCTATGGGGCATCGCACTCCTCGGCGTATTCGGCATATTCGCGTTCTGGCGCCTGCAACAGACGTGGCCAGTCACCGCCATCGAATCGGTTGGCCACATCATGATCGATACCCTTGAGCTGGGCTATCTCCTGTACCTGACCGGGGGAGCGACGAATCCGTTCGTCCTGCTGCTCGTCATGCCGATCACGCTCTCGGCCACCGCCTTGCCGCTACGTCACGTCGCGCTCGTCGCCACGCTGGTGGTTTTCACCTACCTGTTCCTCATGCGTTTCTATCTGCCCTTGCCGGCGATGCACGAAAGCAGTGCGTTCAACGGCTTCAACCTGCACCTGACCGGCATGACGATCAGCTTCGCGATCACCGCGACCATGCTCGGTTTCTTCATCGCGCGCCTGGCCGGCGCCCTGCGCGCGCAACAGGCCGATGCCGAATACGAACGCGAACGCGCCCTGCGTGACGAAGGCATCCTGGCGATCGCCACGCAGGCGGCGAGCACGGCACATGAACTCAACACTCCGCTGTCCACGATCCGCACCTTGCTCGGTGAACTCGGGCGCGAACATGCCGGCGACGGGCAACTGTCCTCGGACATCGATCTGCTTGCCGGACAAGCCGAACGTTGCCGTGACATCCTGCGCGAACTGGTGACGATCGGCAGCAACCAGCTTGCGGGAATCGCGGAGACGATGTCGGCGGGCGAGTTCATCGACTCCTCGCGCGATTCGTTCCATTTGCTGCGTCCCGAGATCGAAATCACCTGCAGGATCGAGGAATCGCTCAAAACGCATGCGCTGGAAATCGTGCCGGCGCTTCGCCATGCCTTGATCAACCTGCTCAACAACGCGGCCGACGCCTCGCTGGCCAACGAGGCGAACCGGATCGAACTCGACGCACGCAAGGATCACGACACGCTGGAACTGACCATTCGTGATTTCGGCAAAGGCATCGTCGGCATCCTGCAACCCACGGCAGGATTGCGCTTCCAGACCACCAAGCGGGATGGCCTTGGACTCGGCCTCGCGCTGGCCAATGCCACGGCCGAACGTTTCGGCGGCACCCTGACCGCGCAACCCGCGCGCGGTGGCGGCACCCTGCAGAATTTGCGCATTCCCTTGTACTCGCTGGAAAATATCGCCCATGTCCACTGAACTCCCCGGCCGCATCCTGCTGATCGACGACGACGCAACCTTCGTGCACGTACTCACGCGCGCGTTGAGTGCACGCGGTTTCGAAGTCATCGGCGCGCTGGATGGCACCCAGGCGCTGCAACTCTGCATCGAGCAGCAGCCGCGATTCGTCGTGCTCGATCTCAAGCTTGGAACCGAGAGCGGGCTCGCGCTGATCCCGCGTCTACTCGCAGCACGTCCGGGCCTGCGCATCCTGCTGTTGACCGGATATGCCTCGATCGCAACCGCCGTGGAGGCGATCAAGCGTGGCGCCCACGACTATCTGGCAAAGCCGGTGGATGCCGACCAGGTCGTGCAGGCATTGCTGGGCGATGCCGCGCAACACGCCGCCGCAACGATGCTTCCGGATGCGCCACCACCGCTCAAGCGGCTGGAGTGGGAACACATCCAGCGCATTCTGGCCGAATGCGATGGCAATATTTCGGAAGCCTCACGACGCCTCGGCCTGCATCGCCGAACATTGCAGCGCAAACTGGCGAAGCGCCCGGTACGCGAGGCAAGGAACGAATCGCCTTCATCTTGATCGACGTCAATCGGGGTTTCCCGTGGATGCGCAGAATGCGCCTCTCCCCGACAACCCCGAAGATCAGACATGGCCACCGAGTTATTCCGGCAAGGCGATCACTACTGCATCGCCTTTCACGATCTCGTGCGTGGCGATGACGGTGTGCATGCCAACCAGTTCCTCATCGTCAACGGCAACGAATCGGCGCTGATCGATCCGGGCGGCGCACTGCTCTACACGCCATTGAGCATGGCCATCTCGCGCCACATGCAGCCACGTGACCTGACCTGGATACTCGCTTCGCATCAGGATCCGGACATCATCGGCTCGGTCGACCGCTGGCTGATGTACACCTCGGCGCGCATCGTCTGCTCGAAACTGTGGGGACGCTTCATTCCGCACAGCGTCCCGCATTACCAGAAGGACAGCGGCGCGGATCGTTACGTGCAGCTCCCCGATGAGGGCGCGGAGATACGCCTTGGCGCATCCGCATTGCGCGCCGTGCCCGCGCACTTCCTGCACAGCGTCGGCAATTTCCAGTTCTACGATCCGATCAGCCGCATTCTTTTCACCGGCGACCTCGGCGCATCGATGGCGGACGTCGACTATGCGCCGATTGCCGACTTCGATATCCATGAGCAGACGATGCTCGGCTTTCACCGTCGCTACATGGCGTCGAATCGCGCGTGCCGCTGGTGGGCCCGTCGCGCCCGCCTGCTCAACATCGACATGATCGTGCCGCAGCATGGTCCGCCCATCGCCGGCAGGGAAAACATCCAGCGCTTCATCGACTGGGTGGAAAATCTGGTCTGCGGTATCGATCTCATCCAGGACGAAGAACGCGTGCTGTTCTGAA
The DNA here is from genome assembly GCA_040391335.1 of Dokdonella fugitiva. Classification (GTDB taxonomy): domain Bacteria; phylum Pseudomonadota; class Gammaproteobacteria; order Xanthomonadales; family Rhodanobacteraceae; genus Dokdonella; species Dokdonella fugitiva_A. The sequence continues at coordinate 5,607 of JBEBXZ010000077.1, forward strand.
TCAGCGCAGGCGTGCCTGTTCCTCGTCGTCGGCAAGGATCGCAACGTGCGCGACACCGTCGCGATCGACCCATCCGCGATACATGCCATCGGTGTTGTACGGCAGGGTGAAATTGCCATCGGCATCGAGTGCGATCACACCACCGTCCCCGCCGAGTTGCGGAATCACGTCCATGATCAGCGCGTGCGCCGCCTCGGTGATCGTCTGTCCGCCGAACTCGACGCGCGCGCTGATATCGCGAGCAGCGGTCGAGCGGATGAAATACTCGCCCCAACCGGTCGCGGAAATGGCACAACGCGCATCAGCGTAGGTGCCGGCGCCGATGATCGGCGAATCACCCACGCGCCCCCAGCGCTTGTTGGTCATGCCACCAGTCGATGTCGCGGCAGCCAGACGGCCATCCTGATCGAGCGCCACCGCGCCGACCGTGCCATAGTGGATCGCTCGTCCCTGTTCGGATTGTTCGCCGGCTTTCTCATTGGTCAGCGCCGCCTGCCACTGTCGCCAGCGCTCATCGGTGTGGAAATAGGCAGGCTCGACGAACACCGTGCCGACGCTTTCAGCGAAGGCCTCGGCGCCATCGCCGAACAGCATGACGTGATCGGATTTCTCCATCACTTCGCGCGCCAGCAGCACCGGGTTGCGCACGCGTTGCACACCGGCGATCGCACCGGCCCGACGCGTGCTGCCATCCATGATCGAGGCATCCAGTTCATGGCGGCCATCATGTGTGAACACGGCGCCTTTTCCCGCATTGAAATGCGGTGAATCCTCAAGCACGACGACCGACGCGCATACCGCATCCAGGCTGCTGCCACCCGCAGCAAGCACCGCATGACCGGCATCCAGGGCGCGCCGGAGATCACGTTTGACGTCGGACTGGATCCGCGGCGTCAGCTGGTCGCGGATGACACCCGCGCCACCGTGGATCAGCAGAACCGGCTTGCTGCGCGGGGAAGATGGCTGGTTCATTTCCAACTCCGCCGTGATGAAGAGCGCGTTGCGTGGCGAGCGACCCGTATCCCAGTCATTTCATCAGCGCCTTCTCGATCGCGGGCCAGACATTCTCAAGCAGGCGAGGCTGTGCCGCTGCAGTGGGATGCAGGCCATCCGCCTGCATCAGTTCGGGATCCAGCGCGACACCTTCGAGCAGGAACGGTACTAATGGCAGCTTGAATTCCACCGCCAAGTCACGATACATGGAACGCAGGCTGTCGCGATATTGCGGCCCGTAGTTGACTGGAATCTCGATGCCGAGCAGTAGCACCCGCGCGCCGGCATCGCGACTCAGGCTGACAATGCTCGAAAGGTTTTCGCGTGGCGCGCTGATCGGCAGGCC
>JBEBXZ010000078.1:0-6944 GCA_040391335.1 Dokdonella fugitiva
ACGAGATGCTCCTCGAACACCTCGCCATCACGCAAGGTGAAGCGCGTCGCGGGCAGCGCATCGATCACCTCGTTCGCGAACAGCACGCCGTGCCATGTTTCCTCGGGCGGACCGTCGATCCATTCGACGCGCGACGCAAGCTCGGGCGGCAGAATGGTAGTCAGACGTTCGCGCTGGCGCTCGCGCAGATCGGCACTCGGCTCGAGGATGCGATAGCGCCGCGGCAAAATCCCCGAATCGGCCAGCGCACGCAGCACCACTTCGGCAAACGCGCCGCTGCCGCCACCCAATTCGACGACGTCGGCGTGTTCGCCCAGTGCGCGCAGGGTTGGCATCAATGCATTCGCCACGGTCTGCGCGAACAATTCGCCCAGCTCGGGCGCGGTGACGAAATCACCCGCTGCGCCGAACTTCGTGCGGCCGGCGCTGTAGTAGCCGAGACCCGGCGCGTACAGGCAACGCTCCATGAAACGCGAGAACGGCATCGGGCCTTGCGCTTCGATTTCGTGGCGAATCGCGTCCATCAGGTGCGCGGAAAGCAGGGTTTCCTCGGGGCTCGGTGCGGGCAGATCGGTTTTCATGGCTGGATGCTTGCGCCGAGTTGCGGCACTCTGCGCAGGATACCGATGCGCATGGAGAACACCAATGACGGATGCGGAAAAGTCCCGGCCGGTCGCCCTGATCACCGGTGCCGCGCGGCGCGTTGGCGCGACCATCGCAAGGACCCTGCATGCCGCAGGCTACGATCTCGCCCTGCATTACCGTCATTCGCGCGACGAGATCGACGTCCTCGCCGCGCAACTCGAAGCGGCGCGTCCTGCCAGCACCCTGCTGCTGCAGGCCGAACTGGCCGACGTCGACCGCCTGCCCGCACTGGTCGATTCGACGATCACCCGCTTCGGTCGCCTCGATGCGCTGGTCAACAACGCCTCGGCGTTTTATCCGACGGCGCTTGGCAGCGTGACGGCGGTGCACTGGGACGATTTGTTCGCCTCGAACGCGCGCGCCCCGTTTTTCCTCGCCCAGGCCGCGGCACCGCGTCTGCGCGAAAGCCGCGGAGCGATCGTCAATCTGCTCGACATCTATGCCGAGCGCCCGCTTCCAGGTTATTCCGTGTATTGCATGGCGAAGGCCGCACAGGCGGCGATGACCCTGGCGCTGGCCAATGAACTGGGGCCCGAAGTGCGCGTCAACGGCGTCGCGCCCGGCGCCGTGCTGTGGCCCGAAACGAAACCCTACGCAAACCAGCAGGAAGTGATCGCGCGCACCCCGCTCAAACGTGCCGGCTCTCCCACGGATGTCGCCGGGGCCGTGCTCTGGCTGCTGCGCGATGCGCAATTCACCACCGGGCAGATCCTGCGCGTGGACGGTGGTCGTACGCTGACGATCTGAAGCGACGAAGGCGCCGATGTCACCGATCGCGGATCAAGGTGCTGAGACGAAAACGCCCGCCACACGCCGCGTGGCGGGCGCCTGGACGATCGCCGGTCAGGCCTTGACGCGGAATGCGTCAGCGACGACTTCATGGGCAAAACCGGTGCCCGCCTCGCCTTCCGCCGCATAGCGGTACAACGCGGCCGCATAGACGCCCTGCAGCGCCGCCTGGATCAGCACGAGCAACAGGAACGCCAGCACCACCGCCGTGATGGTGATGATGATCAACGCCACGCTCTTGGTCATCGCCGCACCGACGATCAGCGCGCCGCCGAGCATCAGGAACCCGAAGATCGCCAGACCGAAGACAAGACCGATGCCGCCATTGCCGATCAGGTTCTCGCCCCAGGTCTTCTTCAGCAATTCGGCGCTGCGCTTCACCGCGTCGATCGGCCCGATGTCCTGGCTGACGAGCACCGGCACGACGAGGAAGGAAGCGACCGTCCAGGCCAGGCCGATCAGGCCGACCACGAAACGACCGATGAATCCGGCACGCTCCTGCAACGCACGCAGGATCATGCCGACCGTGGCCGAGATGACTGCGTAGCCGAGAATCGCCGGCAGCTTGGACATCGCGATGCGGAAACCATCGGCAACCGTCGGATCACCGCCGCGCAGGCGGATCATCGCCGCGCCGACCAGGGCGGAATTGAAGAAGATGATCACGAAATACTGAACGATGTAGAACGCGAACAACAGCAGGTAGAGCAGCGGACTCGCATGCTCGCCCTCGAATCGCGTGAACAGGCCGCCGAGCATCGCCGGCACGAAGAAACTGGCGGCAACGATGATGCAGCAGATCGCCGAAAGCAGCGGAAACACGAGCAATTCCTTGTCGGAACGCAGTACCGACGCGCTCGCCTTGACCAACGACCAACTCTGCGCAAATTTCTCGAACATGCCCGCTCCCCGATTGTGTCGTGCTCGCACCGGCTGGCGCGGTGCGCAGTATATCCATGCCGGAGGCCGCGTCGTTCGACCTAGTCGAGGGAAACCACCTCGAACGGCGAATCGTGATCCGGATGCGCCAGCCACATCGCGGCCAGCGTCTGCCCCGAAACCGGATGCCGTACCTCGCCCGCGATGTCGGCCATTGGTTTCAGTACGAAGGCATGCTTCAGTTCATCGCGCGGAATCTCGAGATTGCCCTCACCGCACAGGATGCGTTCGCCATACAGCACGATATCGATATCGAGCGTGCGGCTCGACCAGCGCGGCACGTCGCGCCGCCGGCCGTGGCGCTCCTCCAGCGCATGCATCCAGTCGTTCAGGGCCTGCGGCTCGACGTCGGTATCCAGGCCAACCGCAAGATTGAGGAAGGCCGGCCCGTCGAATCCGACCGCCTGCGTGCGGTAGGTCGGTGAAACGCATAACGGACCGAACGCCGCGCGCAACTCGGCGAGCGCCGCGCGCAGATATCGCTGCGGATCGAGATTGGAACCAAGACTGAGGTAGACACGATTCATCGACGGAGATCCGCTGCTGCCTTCAACAATAGATGCGCAGTCGCCTGCTTCGCTCAAGCGTCAAACGCTCGCCGGACGCTCGCGCTCGATCTGCACGCCCACCGATTTCGCGCCACGCACCGCCCCGGGCTTGGCCAGGCGCAGGCGCACGTGGGAAACGTCGAACTCGTCGAGAATGATCGCCGCGCAGCGCTCGGCCAAGGTCTCCACCAACTCGCACTCGGCGGCTTCGACGTAGGCGGTCAGACGCTTGGAAACGGCCTTGTAGTCCAGCGTGTCCTCGATGCGATCGCTCGCCGCCGGCCGCGTGTTGTCGAAGCGCATCTCGATATCGAGCGCCACGGTCTGGCGGATGCGCCGTTCCCAGTCATAGATGCCGATGACCGTATCGATGCGCAGATCTTCGATGAAAACGATGTCCATTGCCGGAGGGCCTGTTCGCCATACGGCGGGATCCGGCGTTTTACGCGCGTTCCTGCACGGACACAACCGCGCGCGGCGACGGCCACGACCGCCGCCGCGCGATCAGCTCAGGGGCACAAGGTGCCGGGGGCGATGATCACCCTGCGGGTGTTCGACAGCGCGCTGCAACCGGCGCCATTGCAGGCCCTGACCGCGTACCAGCCGGCCGTGCTGGTCAGGACGCTGGTGTCCCAGCCGATCCAGACCAGACTCGAAGAGGTCGATACGCTGGCCGTATTCGAATGGTAGAGCTCGTATTTGCCGACATCGCCGGAGGCGGCATTCCAGGTGAGGTCCTTGAGCGTGCCGCTGAGGCAGACCGCATCGAGATTGCTCGGCGCACCGGGCGCCACCCCGGTCGTGATCGGCGTGCCACCCGGCTCGCCGAAGCCCGTATACAGCAGGCGATTCGGCGATACCGCGGTGTTCGAGATCACGTTGGCGGTGGCCGCGTACAGGATCGCGCTCTTGACCGTCGCCGGGCTGGCGCCGGGGTTGCCCTGCAGGTACAGGGCCGCGGCACCGGCCACATGCGGCGAGGCCATCGAGGTACCGGTGAGCCACTGGGTCGCCGTGTCGCTGGTATGCCAGATCGAGGCGATGTCGGTGCCGGGCGCGAACAGGTCGACACAGCTGCCCCAATTGGAACCCGGATTGCGCGCATCGGCACTCGTGGAGTTGCCGACCGTGATCACGCTGGTGCTCGCGCTCATGCGCGCAGGCGAATACAGGCAGGCATTGTCGCCCGCATTGCCGGCGGCGACGACGACGCTGAGGCCCTGGCCGAGCAAGCCGCTGACCGCAGTCTCGAAGGCCGCGTCCGGTGGCCCGCCAAGACTCATGTTGACCACGCCCGGAAACTGCGCGTTCGCCGAGACCCAGTCCAGGCCGAGAATGACCGTCGAGTACGGACTGCCGCCGACACACCCGAAGATGCGCACCGGGTAGAGATTGACGCGCTTGGCCACGCCATGCGTGCTGCCGCCGATCGTACCGGCCACATGCGTACCGTGACCATTGCAGTCGCTGGTGCCGTTGCCGTCGCTGATCGCAGTGAAGCCGGGTCCGACCACGCCGGCCTTGCGCGAGGAAAGGTCGACATGGCTCGCGCGCACACCCGAATCGACGACGTAGACATGCACCCCGGCTCCGGTCGGCGTATACGAATAGCCGTTGCTCAACGGCAGGTACCGCTGGTCGATGCGGTCCAGGCCCCAGGGCGCGGGCGTCTGCAGCGTCGACATCTCGGCCAACTGATCGACCTGCACGAACTCGACCGAAGGATCCGCCGCAACGGCCTCGGCCACCTTGTCGCTGTCCGCGATCAGTACGAAACCCCTGAACACGTGCGAGTAATGGGCTCCTAAGGTCGCCCCGTGGGCCTGCGCAACCTGAGTGCCGAGCGAGACGACGGCCTGCTCGACCGACGCGATACGCGCGAGCGCGCCATGCTCGCGGACGGCCTCGTCATTGAGGACGACGATGTACTGGCCCTCGACGCGCACGGGTGAATCCTTGCCGACGAGGATGCCCGGCACGGCCGCGTCCGATAGCGGGCAGAACAGCGCCAGAGCGACCGCGGCGAACCATGCCGACGTTCCGCGTCCCCTGGCCCCTTGCACGTGATGCGATGCGGAATCTTTTCCGAACAAGACGATCATTTCCTTCTCCTTGGAGAGTGTGGGTGCGCCATCGCCCAACATCGATGCGCAGACCGGAGGTTACGCGGACCGATGCGCGAAACAGAGACATGCATCCACATTTCCACAGTGGATCGGAACGGACGGCGCCGGCACAGACCTGGCCGATCGTGCGGCGGCGCGCGACGAGAAACGCAAGGGGCTCCGCGCGCACGAGGATCGCCAGTCCCGGCGGGCGGCGAGAAGGACGTGCCTGATGCGCGCGCGACACGCACGCCATGTCGCATGGAGCCCCTGCCGCTACGGGACCGCCACCGCCGAAAGGCTTTCGAGATCCCAGCGCGGAAACACGCGGATCTCTTCGTTGTTGAGCTGTCCGGCGTGCAACCGGATCGAACCGGCCAGCGCGATCATCGCGCCATTGTCGGTACAGAATTCCAGACGCGGGAAATACGTCTCGAAATGATCCGTGCGGCCCGCTTCGGCGAGCTGGGCGCGCAGGCGCCGGTTCGCGCCCACGCCGCCGGCGACGACGAGCTTGCGCGCCCCCGTGGCGACGAGCGCCCGTCGGCACTTGACGACGAGGGTCTCGACGATCGCCTCCTCGAAATCGCGCGCGATCGAGGCGCGGATCGCATCGCTGTAATCGCTGCGCTGCCAGGCCAGCAATACCTGGGTCTTGAGTCCGGAGAAACTGAAATCGAGGCCGGGGCGATCGGTCATCGGGCGCGTGAAGCGGAACCGGCCGGGGGTCGCCGTCTCGGCGAGACGGGCCAGGGTCGGGCCGCCCGGATAGGGCAGGCCCATCATTTTTGCGGTCTTGTCGAAGGCCTCACCAGCAGCGTCATCCAGCGAATCGCCGAGCAACCGGTCGCGCCCAATGGCCGAGACTTCGATCAGCATGGAATGCCCGCCAGACACCAGCAGCGCGACGAACGGCGGCTCGGGGGCATTCTCTTCGAGCAGCGGGGCCAGCAGGTGTCCTTCCATGTGATGCACGCCGATCGCCGGGATTTCCAGCGCCCAGGCCAGCGAGCGCGCGGCTGCCGCACCAACCAGCAAGGCGCCCACTAGCCCGGGGCCAGCCGTATAGGCGACGCCACCGAGATCCCCGATGGCCATTCCGGCATCGCCCAGGGTCTGCCGGATCAGCGGCAACAGCTTGCGCACATGGTCGCGCGAGGCCAGTTCCGGCACGACGCCGCCGTATTCCGCGTGCAGCGCGATCTGGCTGTAGAGCGCATGCGCCAGCAGGCCGCGATCGCGGTCGTAGACGGCAACGCCGGTCTCGTCGCAGGAGGTCTCGATGCCGAGCACGGGACCAGGTTTTGCAATGATCGATGCCATGAAATAGAATGCGCGGCTCGCCCGAGAGCCCGGGTGTCGAGTCTAACAGCGGAGAGACCATGCCTAGCGTCAAAGTTCGCGAAAACGAACCGTTCGAGTTTGCCCTGCGCCGCTTCAAGCGCACCTGTGAAAAAGCCGGTGTCCTGGCTGAAGTGCGCAAGCGCGAGTTCTACGAAAAGCCGACCCAGGAACGCAAGCGCAAGCGCGCGGCTGCGGTCAAGCGTCATCTGCGCCGCGTTTCGCGCGACGTCACCAAGCGTCAACGCCTGTATTGATCGGTGCGGTCGCGATTCGCACTGGCGATCGCTGACCCATTGATCGCGGTTTCGGGCCTGTCCTGAAACCGCCACATCCGGGCTGAAACTCTCGGCCGGCCCTGCCCATGCAGCGCCGGCCGTTTGCGTTGGCGCGATTTTGTATCGCACTGAGCACCCGGCGCCTGCGCGCGACACTTTCGCACGACGGGCGGCAAAGCAGTTCCCCTCCTATCCGACGAGGCGCACGATGACACTCAAAGAACAGATTACCGAAGACATGAAGACCGCGATGCGCGCGGGCGACAAGAGTCGCCTCGGCGTGATTCGCCTGATCCTCG
>JBEBXZ010000079.1:0-6926 GCA_040391335.1 Dokdonella fugitiva
AGCCACCGCTCGCGGCAGGCACGAGCCATGCCGCCGGTTCGCGCAGGATGTCCAAGGCCTTGTCGTATGCGTGTCGCTGGGCGTCATCGCGAGGTGCATGTTCGAAGCCAAGCAGGCTCATCGCCGGTGCATTGAGCCAGATCGAAAGCGCATTGCCGTCGCGAACGACATTGAGCGTCGCCTCGCCGTGCACGTGGGCGCCATGCTGGCGCACGGGCGCGGCTGAAACGGAAACGACAAGAAGGAGGGCCAGGAGGATCGGGGCGGGACGCATCGTTCGGCTCACGGATCGAATGATATGTTATAAAGTACCATGTTCAGATCACTTTCCGCTTCCGTTCCGCGCTGGCGTCCCGTGCGTGTTCTCCATGCCTGCGTGGATTGCCTTGGCGCCGTCCTGTCAGGAGCCTGCGCGGTGCATTGCGTGGTCGTACCGCTCGCGTTCGCCTTCGTCCCCGCCCTTGGCTTTTCGCTGTACAGCCATCACCACCCGGCGCACGACCTCGCGATCGCGCTGCTGCACCTGGCGCGCTGGGAGGCGGTCTTCGCATGGGCGGCTTCGGCCCTGGCGGGATCGAGTGCCGTGGTCGGCTACGCGCGCCATCGCGAGCCGGCGCCCCTGCTGGCGGCGCTTGCCGGCTCGATCCTGCTCGTCGTCGCGACGAGCTTGCCGGCTGTCGCGCAGGATCGATGGTGGCATGCGTTGTTGGCGGTTGCGGGCGGCGCGACGCTCGCGGCCGCGCACCTGCTCAATCTTCGTGCGAGTCGTCATCCGCCTGTCCAGGAGCGGGCCATCGCCGTGCCCTGAGTGGCGGGGACTGCGCAATCCAGGGCGCTGGCCTTACCATTGCGCATCGATTGCCGGAGTGCCATACCCCATGAGCCAGATTGCCGTTCCCGTGTCATATGGTGAATTGATCGACAAGATCACCATTCTTGAGATCAAGGCCGCGCGCATCAGCCAGGCCGACAAGCTTGCAAACGTGCGCACCGAGCTTGATCTGCTGAATGCCACCTGGGTTGCCGATCCGGCTTCGCGTACCGATATCGCGGGCGAGCGCGGGAAATTGAAGGAAGTCAACGAGGCGCTCTGGGATATCGAAGACCGCATCCGCGTCAAGGAGAAGGCGCAGGCCTTCGACCAGGAGTTCATCGAACTCGCGCGTTCGGTCTATTTCCGCAATGACGATCGCGCGGCGTTCAAGCGCGAGATCAACGAGAAGCTGGGCTCGACGCTGGTCGAAGAGAAATCCTACGAGAATTACCGCTGAGTTTCGGCGTGTGCATGCCGGTTCCGGCTTTTCGCACGAATCGATGGGTGGGGCTTGAAAACGATTTTCTCCGGGAAAGGGAGGTGGCATGCGTGTCCGGTGCGGATGGTTCATTGCTGCCTTGCTGCTTGCGACCGGCGCATGCCTGCCGCCATCGTGGGCGGTCACCGGGCGCACGGTAGTGGCCTCCGTTTCCACCGGGAATGGTCGGGCCGCTGCGGCGGCGATGCGTGTTCGCCCGACCATCGAGCGTGATCTCGCTGTGCTTGGGCTGCCGTTCGGATCACCGGCTTTCCTGCGTGTGTTCAAGCGGGAGAAAGTGCTGGAGTTGTGGCTGCGTGCCGGCGATGGGCGTCATGTGCTGTTTCGCAGTTACCCGATCTGCACCTATTCAGGCGATCTCGGCCCGAAGCAACGACAAGGCGACAACCAGGCGCCCGAAGGCTTCTACAGCGTCGGTGCCGCGCAGCTGAATCCGCTCAGTCGCTACCATCTTGCATTCAACCTGGGCTATCCGAATGCGTACGACCGTGCGCATGGGCGCACGGGCGATTTCCTCATGGTGCATGGTTCCTGCGTTTCGATAGGGTGCTATGCGATGGGTGACGACGCGATCGAGGAGATCTACACGCTGGTCGCTGCGGCGCTCGATCGCGGGCAGAAGCGCATCGACGTGCATGCATTTCCATTCAGACTGGATGATGCCGCTCTCGCCGCCGCTCGCCACTCTCCCTGGCATGCGTTCTGGAGCGAACTCAAACCTGCGTATGATGCATTCGAACGCAACCGGCGGACGCCGCGGATCGGCGTCCGCGATGCGCACTACGTGATCGGGGAATCGTGATGTCCGAATCGAATGGGATGAGCATCGAGCAACTCGATGCGCTTTGCGCGCAATGGCCGGGAGCCGGGCGCTCGATCAAATGGGAAGTGGATCTGGTCTGGAGCGTCGCCGGCAAGATGTTCGCCATCATGTGCATGCTCGGTCCCGAGCGCGGTCGCCTGAGTTTCAAGGTCGATCGCGAGCGCTTTCTCGAATTGACCGACCAGCCCGGCATCACGCCCGCGCCCTACATGGCCCGCGCATTCTGGATCAGCGTCAACGAGCCGCAAATGTTTCCCGAGGCCGAGCTGGCCGGTCATGTGCGCAATTCCTACGAACTGGTGCGCGAGGCCCTGCCGAAGAAAACGCGGAACGTGCTGATCGGCGACATGGGCTGAATATCGCGTGCGATACCTGCGTGTATGGCCCTAGACTGTCGCCCGTTTCCAACCAGCAGAAGGCGACCGTTTCATGGCAGGCCAGGGTAATTCGATTCGTGCGATCTTCTTCGCACTCGGCGCCAATTTCGCGATCTTCGTCGCCAAGGCGGTTGCTGCGGTGCTCACGGGATCGGGCGCCATGCTCGCCGAGGCGGTGCATTCGCTGGCCGATTGCGGAAACCAGGGATTGCTCCTGCTTGGAATCAACCAGGCGAAACGCCCGACGTCGCCGGAGTATCCACTGGGTTACGGCAAGGCGATCTATTTCTGGTCATTCCTCGTCGCGCTGATGCTGTTCAGTGTCGGCGGCATGTTTTCGCTGTACGAGGGCATCCACAAACTGGGCAGTGGCGAACCGCTGACGTCCCCGTGGATCGCGATCGGCGTGCTCGTGTTCGGCATCGTCGTCGAGGCGATCTCGATGCGTGCCTGCCTGCACGAGGTCAACAAGGCACGCGGCGCGCGTTCGCTGTGGCAATGGTTCCGCACGACGCGACAGGCCGAACTCGTGGTGATCTTCGGCGAGGATCTCGCGGCGCTGCTCGGCCTTGTCTTCGCGCTGTTTGCAGTCGTGTTGTCGATGCTGACCGGAAATCCGCTATGGGATGCGATCGGCACCTTGATGATCGGCGCCCTGCTGATCGTCGTCGCGGTGTTCATCTCGGTCGAGGTCAAGGCGATGTTGATCGGGCAGAGCGTCGATCCATCCGTCCAGCAGGACATCCGGACGTTTCTCGAGCAGCGCGAGGAGATCGACACGGTCTACAACCTGGTGACCCTGCAACTCGGCAACGACGTCATGGTGTCGGTGAAGGCGAAGATGACGAACGAATCCTCGGCCTCGGGATTGATCGCGCAGATCAATGCGGTCGAGCGCGACCTCAAGCGTGGTTTCCCCCAGGTGCGTTTCAGCTTTTTCGAGCCTGACGTGGTCGATGCCGATTGACAGTCAGCGGATGCCGACGCCCACGCCGATGCTGACACGTGGTTTGCGATCGAGCATGAAGCCCCACGGCCAGACGTGCACTTCGCGGGCGCGTACCAGCGGAAAGACGTATTCATGATCCTGCACGCGGCCGACGCGCGTGCCCGCCAGCTGGCCATGCACGCTGAGATGGCGGCCGACGGGATAGTCGAAGGCCTCGACATAACCCGGTAGCACGAGCAGGAAGCGACCTTGCGTCGGCGCGTCGGTGAGCGGCTGTTGATCGCGATCGAGCGGGTACGAAACGACTTCGACCTCGGTCGTGTCCTCGCGATTCTCGACGCCGACGATGCGTCCGCCCCAGACGATTTCCGCGCCTGCGTAGCGCTCGGGAGCCTGCTGCACGTCGGTCGCCGCGATGTCGACGTGTTGCGCCACATCCTTGAACACGGGCGTGGCGCAGCCTCCGAGCAATCCCGGGCAAAGCAGTGCGGCGAGGAAATATGGGCGAAGCAGGATGTTCATGGGCGAGTCTCGATCGGCCGTCGTTGAGGCGGATTCTCCACCGATATGCGATCCATCGTCATGCATTCGTGCCGCTCATTCCTGGACCAGCCAGTCGATGCGCTGGTACCCGTAGCGGCCCTGGGCGAGCAGGGTTTGCAGGGCAGCAGTTCTTCGAGCTGGCGCTCGAATTTCCACGGCGGATTGATGATTGCCATGCCGCAGCCATTGAGCCGGAGTGCCGAGTTGTCCGGATGCAGCAGCAGCTCGGCAGCCAGCACGCGCGGGAAACCGCTGCCGGCAAGCCATCGGTGGAAAGGCTGCACGTGCTGGCGCAGCTTGATCGGATACCACACCGCGTAGATGCCGGTCGGCCAGCGCCGTTGCGCATCGGCGAGCGCCGCTTCGATGATGCGGAATTCATCGTCCTGCGCCTCGAAGGGCGGGTCGATCAGGACCAGTCCACGACGTTCTTTCGGCGGCAGCAGCGCATTCATCGCCGCATACCCGTCGCGTGCGTGTACGGAAAAACGTGGATCGCCACGGAACACGTTCTTGAGTATGGAAGCTTCCTCGGGCTGCAACTCGCAGAGAACGCCGCGATCGTTCTCGCGCATGAGCAGGCTGGCCAGCATCGGCGAGCCCGGATACATCGCAAGCTCGCTGTTGCCCGCGTTGAAGGCGCGTACGAGATTCACATAGACATGGACGAGCGCGGGCAGGCGGGTCGAGGCAAACAGGCGCTGCACGCCGTCGGAGGCTTCGCCGGTGCGCGTCGCTTCCGCGCCGGACAACTCATAGCGGCCACGACCGGAATGCGTGTCCATGTATGAAAAAGGTGTCTGCTTGGCTTTCAGCGATTCGATCAGGCCAACGAGGACCGTGTGCTTGAGCACGTCGGCGAAATTGCCGGCATGGAAGGCGTGACGGTAGTTCATCGAAAATTTCCGGACATGGATCTTGAGGCGGAGCGAGGCTGGTAGAGTACCGCGCACCTTGGCCTGCGGGGGAGACGCTTGAAAACACTGTTCAGATGGTTGCTGCGCGGATTCGCGCTGATGGTCGTCCTGGCGGCGATCGGCTTTGTACACGTGTGGTATTTCAAGCCCTTCAGTATCGATCTTTTCTACGGCCGCGTGTTCGCGAAGTTCGCCCTGCAGAGTCCGCAGATGCTGAGCAGCATGCGCATCCTGCCGCCGTGGGCCGATTTCTACAGCGGCAAGCTCGACGACGCGTCGCCGGCGCATGCCGAGGCGATGTCGAAACAGGTCGCGGATGCGCTGGTGACGCTGCGTCGCTATGACCGCGAGGCGCTCGATCGCGAGGGCCGGCTGTCCTACGACGCACTGGAATTCTTCCTCGCCAACCAGGTCGAGGGCGATCGCTTCCGCCTCCATGATTTTCCGGTCAACCAGATGTTCGGCGTGCAGTCGAACCAGCCGGATTTCATGGCGCAGACGCATCAGGTCAACCGTCTTTCCGATGCGGAGAACTATCTCAGGCGCCTCGACCAGTTCCCGCGCAATTTCGCCGAGGTGATCGAGGACTTGCGCCTGCGCGAGGCGAAGGGCGTGTTTCCGCCGCAGTTCACCGTGGAAAAGGTGCTGGCACAGATGCACGCCTTCATCGCGACGCCGGCCAGTGAGAACATGCTGTACACGAGCTTCCGCGAGAAGCTCGAGAAACTGGACGAGAAATCGCTGGACGCCGCGACACGCGAGGATCTGCTCGCGCGTACCGCAAAGGCGATCGATGATCGGGTGTATCCCGCGTATCGGGCGCTGATCGAATATTTCACTGCGTTGCAGCCGAAGGCACAAGGAAACTTCGGCGCCTGGCATCTGCCGGATGGCGATGCGTATTACGCGTGGTGCGTGCGCAGCCATACGACCACCGACATGACGCCCGGGCAGGTGCATGAGCTCGGCCTCGGCGAAGTCGCGCGGATTTCGCTGGAGATGGACGCGATCCTGCGCGAGAAAGGTCTGCTCGATGGCCCGGTCGGCCCGCGCCTGCAGCAATTGGCACGCGATCCGGCCCAGGTGTATGCGAATACGCCAGAGGACAAGGTGGCAATGATCGCGCAGTACCAGGCGATCCTCGACGACATCAACGGCAAGCTTGGCGATGCCTTCAACCGCCGGCCGAAACTCGGCGTCGAAGTGAAGGCGGTGCCGGCATTCTCGGAGAAGACCGCGCCGGGAGCGTACTACCAGAGCGGCGCGTTCGATGGCTCCCGCCCAGGCGTGTTCTTCGCCAACCTGCGCGATCCGGGCGAGACGCCGAAGTTCGCGATGCGCACCCTGGCCTATCACGAAGGCATCCCGGGTCATCATTTCCAGATCGCATTGGCGCAGGAACTCGAAGGCGTGCCGTTTTTCCGCCGGGTATTGCCATTCACGGCATACGCGGAAGGCTGGGCGCTGTATGCGGAACGACTCGCCTGGGAGCTCGGCTTCCAGCAGGATCCGCTCGACAATCTTGGACGGCTGCGCGACGAGATGATGCGCGCCGTACGCCTCGTGGTCGACAGCGGCATCCACTACAAGCGCTGGACGCGCGAGCAGGCGATCGCCTACATGCTCGAGAACACCGGGATGGGCGAAGGCGATGTCACCGCCGAGATCGAGCGCTATTTCGTCGCGCCCGGCCAGGCGCTCGCGTACAAGTCGGGCATGCTGAAGATCCTGGCATTGCGCGAGAAGGCGAAGCAGGCGCTCGGTCCGAAGTTCAGCCTCGCCGCGTTCCACGATCAGGTGCTGATGCACGGCGCCCTGCCGTTGTCGCTGCTGGAGCGCGTCATCGATGACTGGATTGCGGAATCCGGCGCACGCTGAGCGCCGGATTCACGCGCAGGACTGCGCTGTCGTCGGGGGCTGCGTGCGGTCGCTTGTCCGATGTGGTCCCTGGTGTACGTGACAGGCGTCAACTGCGATCGTTGACGTCTGCGTCTGCTGGACCCT
>JBEBXZ010000080.1:0-6916 GCA_040391335.1 Dokdonella fugitiva
CGGCGGCGTCGCATTGCAGTCGGTTGCGCGGCCCGCGCCAAGTGCTTCGCGTCATGCCCGATTCAGCCTGCGTTTCAATTTCCCGACGCGGGCGTTTCGAGCGGCAGCCGCATCGTGAATTCGGCGCCGCCACCGGGACGGCTTTCCGCGCGCACGCTGCCGCCGTGTTCCTCGGCGATCTTCTTGACCACGGCCAGGCCGAGGCCGGTGCCCTTGGCCTTGCTCGTCGTGTAGGGCTCGAACCAGCGATCGCCAAAACCATCGGGCAGGCCCGGCCCATTGTCGGCGACACCGAGTTCAACCCAAGCCGCATCATCGATGTGCACGACGCGGGTGCTGACCACGATCTGCGGCTTGTGCTGATCGCCGATCGCTTCCAGCGCGTTCTTCAGCAGGTTGTGCAGTGCCTGGCGCAGTCGCACCGCATCGACCTTGACCATCGGCTCGCCTTCGATGAACTGGCGACTCAGCGCCAGCCGCTGGTCGTTCGCGTACAGATCGAGCACGTCGCCGACCAGCGCATGCAGGGCAACCGGCCGCGTGTTCAGTTGTGGCGGCCGCGCGTAGTCGCCAAACGCGTTGACCATCGTCTTCAGGGCCTCGACCTGGCTGACGATGGTATGCGTCGCGCGATCGAGCAGTTCGCTGTCGTCGGCAGCCAGGCGACCGATGAAGCGCCGCCGCAGGCGCTCGGCGGCGAGCTGGATCGGCGTCAGCGGATTCTTCACCTCATGCGCGAGACGCCGGGCGACTTCGCCCCAGGCCGCGTCGCGCTGCGCGCTGTTGAGCACGGTCAGGTCGTCGAACACGGCGACGAAGCCACCGTCTCCCGGCAGCGCCGCACCGCGCAGCATCAGCACGCGCCGGCCGTTCGCCGCCTCGATGACGATTTCCTCGCGCCATTCGCGCAGGCCTTCGCGCATATGGCGCGCCAGCGGATCGGCGATCGGCGCCAGTTCGGGGCGTTCGCGCTTGATATCGGCGAGCACGCGGCCGCTGTAGCTCGCCAGTTGCACGCCGAGGATCGCCTCGCCCGCACGGTTGGCGATGCGCAATACGCCGCTGCGGTCGAAACCGAGCACGCCGGCCGACAGGCGTTCGAGCACCGCGCCGAGCCAGGCGCGCTGGGTGTCGATTTCCTGCGCGCTGCGCTGCGCGCGCGTGCCTGCCAGTTCGAGTTCGCGCGTCATCTGGCTGAACGAATTGACCAGATAGCCGAGTTCGTCATTGCTGGCCACCGGCAACGGCGTATCGTAGCGCCCGGCACCGACCGCCCGCGTGGCGTGGATCAGGCGACCGACCGGGGCGAGCAGGCGCCGCGATACGCCAAATGCGGCGAGCACGGCGAACAGCACGGAAAGCAGCAGCACGAAGGTGAGGATCAGCGCGAACGTCAGTTTCAGCGAGTTGCGCAGATACTTCAGGCGCTGGAAATCGAAACTCGCGTTCTCGATGCTGCGGGTCAGCGGCTGCAGGCGATCGGGCAGCGGAAACAAGCCCTGCAGCAAGCGACGCCCGGTGCCGGTGGGGCCTGATCCGACCGGCAGCACGACGCGCAGCAAAAGGGTGTCACCGATCGGCTCGGCGCTGGCGAAGCGCCCTTCGCCGCTCAGGCGCATCAAGGTCGTCGCATCGGGAAACGAGGGATCGAGGAAACGCGGGTCGGAGCTGGCCATCGCCAGCACGCGCCGGTCCGCATCGAAGACGGTGAGCTGGGTCGCGTTCAGCGCGTCGATTTCGCGATCCAGCGCGGCCTGCAGGTCGCGATCGAAGACACTGACCAGTTCGTCGGCCAGTTCCGCGCTGCCCGCCTCGGCGCTGCGCAGGTGTTCATCGACGACGATGCGTCCGACTTCGAGCGCATCGTCCAACGCGCGTTCGAGGTTGACGTCGAACCAGCTGTCGACGGTCGCATTGAGAAAGCGCAGCGAGAAGCCATAGACCACGACGACCGGCGGCACCGCGAGCAGGACCAGGGTCAGCAACAGGCGCCGACTCAGGCGCGCACCCGGTGCATCGCGACCGAGATCGCGGCGCAGGCGCCACAGGCGTTGCGCGATCAGCGCAACCAGCAGCACCAGCGCGAATGCCGCCGCTCCCAGCACCCAGCGATAACTGTTGACGAACGCATTGCTGCCGATCGCCGCCTGCTCGGCCAGCTTCAGCGATGCGGCAAGCAGCGCCAGCACGGCGATCGCCGGCAACAGGCGCCGGCCGATGAAGTTCAGCCAGCTGCGACGGTCCACTCGAACTCCGGTGCCTTGA
Organism: Dokdonella fugitiva; assembly: GCA_040391335.1. Taxonomy (GTDB): domain Bacteria; phylum Pseudomonadota; class Gammaproteobacteria; order Xanthomonadales; family Rhodanobacteraceae; genus Dokdonella; species Dokdonella fugitiva_A. The sequence continues at coordinate 2,266 of JBEBXZ010000080.1, forward strand.
GACGCCAGGCGGGTTCCAGGATCGCCGGCAGGCGCAAGGCCCCCGGCAATGCGGCGTGATCGAGGCCGATCGCGACGCGCAGATGGGTGCCCACCGGCAGATGCGCGAATTCGCCCGGCAGCGGCAGGCGCAGCGCGGCCAGCGCATCGATCAGATAGCCCGATGCGGCAAAACTGCGTACCGTGCCGCTGGCGCCATCGCGCAACTGGTAACGCCGGCTCAACGGGAAATAGCGCAGCTCGACGTGGCGCCGATCGGTCCACACCGAGGCGCCAGCGTCACCGCGCAGATCGACGCGCAGATCGACGCGCAAGGTGATCGGAATGCCGTGTTCGAGCGCATCGCTCATCGGTCCGTTGAGTTGCAGATCGATGGCCAGCGCGAGTTGCGCGCCATCCGCGGTCGACACGACCTGCGCATCGCGCACGACGAGACGGCCGGGCGCCTGCTCGCGCAGCGCATCGCAGCCGGCAAGAAGGCCGAGCACGCAGGCAACGCTAGCCAGCCTTTTCCACCCGTGCATAGTAGAAACCGTCCATCCCCTCGTTGCCCGGAAGGTTCTGCCTTCCTTCGCCCGCCGCGTGTCCACACGCCTCGGGCAGCGGACGCACCCGCGCATCGGAGTGTGCGCCAAGAAATCCGTCGATGACCGCCTCGTTCTCGGCACGCAGTACCGAACAGGTCGCGTACAGCAACAGGCCACCGGGCGCGAGCATAGGCCACAGCGCGGCCGCCAGTCTTGCCTGCACTCCGGCCAGCGGCAGGATATCGCCGTGACGCCGGTGCAGCTTGATATCGGGCTGGCGACGGATGATGCCGGTCGCCGAACACGGCGCATCGAGCAGGATGCGATCGAAAAGCTGGCCATCCCACCAGTTCTGCGGATGCCCGGCATCACCGTGCAGCACGTTCGCGGCAAGTCCGAGACGCGCGAGATTCTCGCGCACGCGCGGCAGGCGCCCGGCATCGCTGTCGAGGGCGACCAGATCGATATCCGCGCGCTCCAGCGCATGCGCCGATTTGCCACCCGGCGCTGCGCAGGCATCGAGCACGCGCAGCCCATCACGCAGGTCGAGCAGGTCGGCGACACGTTGCGCGGCGCCGTCCTGCACCGAGAAATGGCCTTCCACGAAACCCGGCAGGCGACTCACATCGGTGCTTTCGGACAGGACGATCGCATCCGCCAGTTGCGCATGCGCCACCGCCTGCACGCCGGCGGCCTGCAAACGCCCGATCAGGGACTCGCGATCGGCGCGTCGACGATTGACGCGGAAGGTCAGCGATGCCTCGCAATTGTTCGCGGCAAGGATCGCCTCGACATCCTCCGGCCAGTCGGCAGCGAGGCGTTCGATCAGCCAGCGCGGATGCGCGTGCCGGGTGACCGGATCACGATCGAGTTCCGCCAGCAACGCTTCGCGTTCGCGCAGATAGCGACGCAGCACGGCGTTGACCAGGCCCGCCAGCCGCGGCTGGCCGAGCAGGCGCGCAGCATCCACGCAGGCCGCGACGACCGCGTATTCGGGCATGCGCATGACGTCGATCTGCACGAATCCGAGCACGAGCAAGGCATGGATCTCGCGCGCCTTCGACGGCAGCGCGCGATCCATCAGTCGCGCGAGTACCGCGTCGAAACGCAGCCACCAGCGCGAGGTGGCGAACAGGCTCGCCGCGAGCAGGGCACGATCGCGCGGATCGGTGCTGCGCGCGGCGCGCGCATCGAAAGCACCGCGCAGTGAAACACCGTCGAATACGACTCGTGCAAGGATGCGCGCTGCGTCGGCGCGCGAGGCGGCGCCGGGATTCTCACGGGCGACATTCACGCGTTCGCCCCGCACAGTACATCGGCGAGATCCGGCCGCGCATTGAGCCAGTCACGCACCGCCATGCGCCGGCCACCATCACGCTGGATCTCGCGGATGCGCAGCACGCCATCGGCGGTCGCCACGTCGATACCGGTCGCCGATACGGCGATCACGGTTCCCGGCGACTTGGGCGCGCCGACGGCGAGCGCCTCGGCCGACCAGATGCGCAGGCGTTCGCCGGCCAGCGATGTCTCGGCCACCGGCCACGGATTGAACGCGCGCACCTTGCGTTCGAGTTCCACGGCCGATGCATTCCAGTCCAGATGTGCTTCGCTCTTTTCCAGCTTGTGGGCATACACCACGCCCTGCGCGGGCTGCGCGACGGCGCTCGGCAGGTCATCGCGCACGAGGCGTGCGAGACCTTCCGCCAGCACTTCCGCACCGAGCGCGGCGAGCCGGTCATGCAGGCTGCCGCCGGTATCATCCGGCGCGATCGCGGTGCGTCGTTCGAGCAGGACGGGGCCGGTATCGAGGCCTGCCTCCATCCGCATCAGACCGACCCCGCTTTCGGCGTCACCCGCGAGGATCGCGCGCTGGATCGGCGCCGCCCCGCGCCAGCGCGGCAACAGCGATGCATGCACGTTCCAGCAGCCGTGCTTAGGCATCGCGAGCACCGTCGGCGACAGGATCAGGCCGTATGCGACCACGACCAACAGGTCCGGGCGATAGCTGGCCAGCCGGCGGCGCGCCTCCAGCGAGCGCAGGGATTCGGGTTGCTCGACAGCGATGCCGGCCTCCAGCGCCGCCTGCTTGACCGGACCCGCTACCAGCTTGCGCCCACGGCCGGCCGGACGATCCGGCTGGGTGTACACCGCAACCACCTCGCAGCAAGAGGCGAGACAGGCGCGCAGGCTCGACACGGCAAAATCCGGCGTTCCCGCGAACACCAGGCGCAAACGCTCGGACATCGGAAACCTCAGGCGTGGGCTGCCGCCGGCTCGGCGTGGCGGCGTTGCTTCTCAAGCTTCTTGCGCACGAGTTCGCGCTTGAGCGGCGAAAGATAGTCGACAAACAACTTGCCGGCGAGATGATCCATCTCGTGCTGGATGCAGACCGCGAGCAGGCCGTCGGCCTCGATCACGAACGGCTTTCCATCGACATCCTGGGCTTCGACGCGGATACGGTCGGCGCGATCGACGTCGGCGAAAATGCCCGGCACGGACAGGCAGCCTTCCTGATATGTCTGGCTGCCCTCGCGCCAGACGATGCGCGGGTTGATGATCGTCATCGGCGCATCCTTCTCTTCCGAGACATCGAGCACCAGCAGCTGGATGTGCACATCGACCTGAGTCGCCGCGAGGCCGATACCGGGCGCGTCGTACATCGTCTCCAGCATGTCGGCGACCAGTTGCCTGAGTCCAGCATCAAATACGCTGACCGGCTGCGCTTTCGTGCGCAGGCGGGGATCGGGAAACTCGACGATTTTGAGTAGGCTCATGGCGATGGATCCAGGCGAGTCGTGCGGCGGCACGCTGCGATGCAGGTGTATCTGGGGGCGAAGCGCGAGCAGGCAAGCGGCTCCCGAAGCCGAAAATTCTAAACGTTTCGCGCGCTGCAGGCGATCCTGGGCGCCGTTTCACGCCTGCCCGGAAAATGGCCTGCGGCCAAAGGTTCGCGACGAGCGTCCGGAAAATCCCTTTTTTCCTGCAGCGACCGGCATCTGCGACGCGGTTCAGATTTCGCGATGCGCGTCGTTTTCTCAGGTTAAAGTTTCCGATACACTCGGCAAAGCCATAGGGGAATCAGGTAATTGGCAGCCATGCTTAAAAAACTACTTTCGATTTCAGCTGGACTGCTCCTCACCGTCTCGGTTTATGCCGCGACGCAGTGGGCCGAGAATGCGCCGAACCGCTATATCGTCCAGAAGGGCGATACGCTGTGGAGCATCTCCGCCAAGTTCCTGATCAAGCCATGGCATTGGCCCGAGATCTGGCAACTCAACCAGAAAGTGCGCAATCCGCACCTGATCTATCCGGGCGACGAACTTGTGCTTTCGGGCGAGCATGTCATGCACGGCGATGGTTCGAGCGGCCCGCATGCGCGTGCCACCTCGCTGCAGGATGCGATCAAGCCGATCGACCTGTCGTCGATCAAGCAGTTCCTCAAGAATACCCGCATCGTCGGCGAAGACGAACTCAACAAAGCGCCGCACGTCATCGGCATCGAAGAAAACCGTCTGCGCGGCACGACCGGGCAACTCGTCTACGTGCGCGGCCTCGACGCCGCGGTCGGCGAAACGTTCGCGATCGTGCGTCCGATGGGTCGCTACTACGACATGCCGCCGAGAAAGGATGGCGAGGTCCGCGAGACCTACCGTCAGGAGCGCGACAACCGCGATGGCCGCAAGAACCTGCTGTGGAGCCACGGACCGCACGAGATGACCTTCAAGGGCCGCGTCCGCTTCCTCGGCTATGAAGTGCTCGAATTCGGCACCGTCAAGGTCACTCGCACCGGGAATCCTGCGTCGGTGCTCGTCACCTATTCGGATTTCGAGATCAAGGAAGGCGATTACCTGACCCGGCTCGACCCAAGCCCGTACGACGACCAGTTCGTTCCACACCCACCCGCCTCGGCACCGCAGAACATGCGCGTGATCGCGTTCACCGAAACCGATGCGATGAATGCGGTCGGCGCGCGCCAGGTGGTCGCCTTGTCACGCGGCAGCGAGGATGGCGTCGACAACGGCACGGTGTATTCGATCTATTCCGACGGCGAAGTCATCCACGACGACACCGATTATCCGAAGGGCAAGATGCGCTCCTTCCTGCATCCGACGGGGTCCAAGGTGC
>JBEBXZ010000081.1:0-6903 GCA_040391335.1 Dokdonella fugitiva
GATGCGCAATCGAACGTCCGCAAGGAGGGGAACGTGGACGTGCGACTGCGCAACATGTGCGGACGGGTCAAAAAGGATTCCGCTGGATGGAGTCCATGCCGCACATTCTCGACGAGTCCCGCTGACGGCACGTCAACGGCATGCGTCAGGCAATTATCAGCAGGGAGGCTGTTGCATGCCGTGCAAACGCATGGCCCGCGCGACGCCTACCTGCAATTCGCCCGGACGAAGGGGGGACGGGAAATCCGGTGCGCATGCGCGCTGCCTCCAGCGTGCGCCCATCGCCTCACCAGACCAGCCCCCCAGCCATGACGGGCGGGCCTCGACCCATTCCCGTCACCCCTGCGCAGGCCGAAGCGTAGCGCCTTGCGCATTCGCTTCAGGCCGCTTCATCGGGCTTGCGAGGACACGGGACTCCTTGAAGGCACTGGGTCCCGGCCTGTGCCCGGACGACGGGCTGTTCCTGGATCCCAGGTCCTTGTCTGGAGATGGTTTATTCAAGGATTGGCGGCTTCAAATCACGCGGCGCGAAGCTGATGGCCGGGGCCGGTCAGGTCGCCTCATGCGGATGCCGGCTTGGCCTGCACTGCTTCGATCCCCTGCGCAAGCGCATTCGAACGCTTCGACGTCAGCGTGTTCCAGCGATCGAATGCCAGGTAGAGCACCGGCGTGATGAACAGCGTGATCAGTTGCGAGAACACGAGGCCACCGACGATGACGACACCGAGCGGTTGACGCAGTTCGGCACCCGCGCCGAGTCCGAACGCGATCGGCAGCGCGCCCATCAGCGCGCAGAGCGTCGTCATCATGATCGGGCGGAAGCGCAGCAGGCAGGCCTCGCGGATCGCCTGCTCCGGTGCTGCGCCCGCACGCTGCGCATCGAGCGCGAAGTCGATCATCATGATCGCATTCTTCTTGACCACGCCGACCAGCAGCAGGATGCCGATCATCGCGATGAACGTGAGTTCCAGCCCGGTAATGCGCAAGGCGAGCAAGGCACCGACCATCGCCGACGGAATGCCGAGCAGGATCGTCACCGGATGTATCCAGCTCTCATAGAGCACGCCGAGGACGAGATAGATCACGGCAATGGCGATCACGATCAACCACAGCTGACTGGTCTGCGAGGACTCGTACAGGCCGGCCTGTCCGCCGAAGCTGCCGAACACCGCGGTCGGCATCCTGACCTCCTGCCTGATGCGCTCGATCTCGGTCGCGGCATCCGACAAGGAATATCCCGGCGCGAGTTCGAAGGAAATCGTGATCGCCGGCAACTGGGCCTTGTGCGCCACCATCATCGTGCTGACGCTGCGACTGACGGTGGCCAGCGCACCCAGCGGCACCATCGTGCCGGACGCCCCGCGCACGTGGATGTTCGAGAGGTCCGTTTCGTCGCGGCGGCTTTCGTCGGCAAGCTCCATGCTGACCTTGTAGCTCGCGCTCGGTGCATAGATCGTCGAGACCTCGCGCGTTCCGAAGGCCGCATGGAGAGACGTGCGCAAACTAGACATGTCCACGCCCAGCGCCGCCATCTTCTCGCGATCGATCACGACCTCGGCCTGCAGGCCATTCTTCTCGAAATCCGAATCGAGGCCGACGAACACATCCGACTGCTTCAATGCGGCCAGCAAGCGATCCGCCCACACGTCGAGCGCTTCGCTGCCGACCGACTGCAAGGTGTACTGGAAAGCGCTGTCGGAAGAACTCGAACCGATCTTGAGGTTCTGCACGGGGCTGAAATTGACCCGAACGCCCGGCAGGAAGTTCGCATCGCGACGCATGCGCGCCAGGACTTCGGACATTGCGCCACGCGCGCCGCGCGGCCTCAGGTCGATGTCGAACTTGGTCGAATCCTGGTCGACCTTGGACGCGATCGCCTGCACCGCCGGATCATCGAGCAGCACCGCCTGGACCTGCCGCAGCACGGCAAGACGTCCTTCATAGGACATGTCTTCCGAGGTCACGATCTTCGATGAAATCTGACCGGCATCCTCCTGCGGGAAGAAACCCTTCGGCGCAACGACGTACAGCCAGCCGGTCACCACCACGGTCGCCAGACAGATGAGCAGCACCAGGGCGCGATGCCCCAGCGCCCATTCCAGTGCGCGACGATAGATGCCGAGCAAGGCATCGAAGAACGCCTCCGACTTGCGCGACCAGGCACCGGGCGTCTTCCCGGCTCGCTTCGTTCGCATGAAAAATGGCACAAGTACTGGAATAAGGGTCAGGCTGACGACGGCGGAGATCAGGATCGATACCGAGACCACGATGGCGAATTCGTGAAACAGCAGGCCGGCCGTGCCGGGCATGAAGAAGATCGGGATGAACACGGCAACCAGCGAGATCGAGATCGAGACCACGGTGAATCCGACCTCGCGTGCCCCACGCAACGCCGCGGCGAGCGGCTGCATGCCCTCCTCGACATGGCGCATGATGTTTTCGAGCACGACGATCGCGTCGTCGACGACCAGGCCGACCGCGATCGTCAGGCCCATCAACGAGATATTGTTGAGACTGAGCCCGAGGCCGTACATGACGATGAATGCGCCGATCAGCGAAATGACCAGGCAGATCGCCGGGATCGCGGTCGCTGCCACGCGGCGCAGGAAAACCAGGATCACGAGCACGACCAGCGCGATGGTCAACACCATCGTCAGATTGACGTCATGGATCGCTTCGCGGATCGAGGTCGAGCGATCGCCGACCAGCTGGATGCGCACCGAGCCGGGCAACTGCTCGCGCAATCGCGGCAGCATCGCCTTGATCGTGTCGATCGTCTCGACGATGTTCGCACCGGGCTGGCGCTTGACCTGCAACAGCACCGAATTCTTGCCGTTGATCTCGCTCGTGTTCTGCGAATCCTCGATGCTGTCCTGCACCCTGGCGATATCGGAAAGACGGATCGTCTGACCATCACGCGTGGCGACGACGACCTCGGCGAAATCCGCGGCCTTCATCAACTCGCCGGTCATCTTGATCATGAGCATCTGGCGCGAATTGTCGAGCTGACCGAGCGGCGTATTCGAATTGGCGGCCTTCAAGGCGGCGCCCACTTCGCTCAGGGTCAGATCGAGAGCGGCGAGACGCTGCGGATCGACATGCACGCGCACCGCATAGCGCTTGCGGCCCTTGACCTGGATCTGCGCAACGCCATTGACGGTCGACAGCGCGGGCACCACGAGGTCGTCGACGAAATCGTTCAGCTCGGCCAGCGTCATCGTCTCCGAGCTGAGCCCAAGGTTCAGGATCGGCGCATCGCCCGGATTGATCTTCTTCAGAGAGGGTGGATTCGGCAATTCCGAGGGCAGCGAACGACTGATCCGGAACAGCGCCGCCTGCACGTCCGCAGCGGCGTCGTCGATGTTGCGGCTGGCGTCGAACTCGAGCTGGATCTTGGTCTCGCCCTGGATGCTTTCCGAAGTGGTCGAGACGAGGCCCGGAATCAGCGAGATTTCCTTCTCGAGCAGCGTGGCGATCGAGGAGGACATGTTCTCCGGACTCGCGCCCGGCAGCTTGGCCTCGACCTCGATCGTCGGCGTCTCGTAGTCCGGCAGGGCCGAGATCGGCAACCTCCCCCAGCACACCACCCCGGCCACGATCACGCTCAGCCAGAGAATGGTCGTGGCGATCGGTCGCCGCATGCAGAGCTCGGAAATATTCATCGGGCGATGCCTTCGGTGGATTTCGCAGCCGCTTCGACGATCTTCGCGCTCATGCCCGCACGCAGGTTCTGGTTGCCCTCGACGACGACGCGCTCGCCGCTTTGCAGGCCCTCGACGACCGCGTGCTGATCCTGGATGCGCAACAGCCTTACCGGGCGCGAACTCGCCTTTCCTTCTGCGTCGATCTGGAAAACGAAGTGCCCGTCCGGTCCTTCGAGCACGGCCTGTGGCGGCAGGACGATGGCGGACCTGTCGAATCCCGCGGTGATCCGCAGCCGCACGAAGCTGCCTGGCCACAGCCGGTAATCGGCATTTGGAAAACGCGCCTTGAGGGCGATGGTGCCGGTATTGGTGTTGACGGCATTGTTGATGAAGACGAGTTCGCCCTCGATGCTTCTTCCATCCAGCGTATCGATGCTGACGGCGGCGTTGCCCGTGGCACGCGCGCCGAGCAAGCCAGCGAGGTGCTGCTCGGGCAAGGTGAACTCCGCGCCCATCGGATCGAACTGCAGAAGACTGACCAATGGCGCCGAATCGCCCTGCTGCGCCAGGCTGCCCGGATAGACGTTGACGGCGCCGGCCTTGGCCGAGATCGGTGCGCTGATCCGCGTGTGGTCGACCTGGACGCGGGCGCTGCTGACTTCGGCCTGGGCGGCCTTGAGTTCGGCAGCCAGGGTGTCGACCTTGCTCGCGGCCGTATCGACGGCACTCGATGAGAAAAACCCTTTCTCGGCAAGTTCGCTGGAACGTTTGTGATCACGCCGCGCTTCCTCGAGCTGCGCAGCCATGCTCGCGGCCTGCGCCTCGGCGCGTCGCAGCAGGGCGAGCTTTTCGCTCGCGTCGAGCGTGAACAGCAACTGCCCGGCCTTGATGTCGTCGCCTTCCCTGAAATCCACGCTGCGAATCGTGCCGCTCACCTGCGGACGTATGTCGACGCGGTTCAAGGGGACCAGATGTCCTTGCGCGGAGAAATGAATGGGCAGATCGAGCGGCCTGGCTTCAATGAGGCTCACCATCGGCAGGGCCTTCGCGGGCTTCGCCGATGCGCTGCTTCCACCGCCCGCATCACGAAAGAACATGAAGGCCATTCCGGCGATCGCGATCGTGCCGACGATGCCGAATATTCGCGTGTTACGGGTGACCTTCATGAAGGGAAGTCCATTGATTCTGGTGATGGCGAAGCAGGCTGCCTCGACCGTGGAAGCGCCAGTCCATGCGCGTACAGCGCCGGGATTGACGGTAAATCGCTTGCGGCAACCTCACCGGCCGCGCGGCTTTTCTTTCACATCGACGCGATGCATTGCCTGATGCGGATCTGTTTCCATCTGGGATACGTCGAAAACGCTGGCAATCCCCACGCAAGCGACGATCGCGGATGGATCCATGCCGAAGACAGGATGGCTGTGCGGAGGGCCCGGAGGACCGCTCCGCACGAACAAACACGGACACTGCTTGCGGGCGCGATGTGCCGATCACGCCCGGTGCAGGTCAGCGGTCCTGGTAGGCGCGCTTCGGCAACTTGATCTTCTGCGACAGCACTTCGCCGCTGCGGCGATCGAGCACCTGCTTCACCTTCCGCCCCTGCGCGTCATAGCCTTCCACTTCGACCAGCAGGCCCTTGACCTCGATTTCGGTGACACTCAGGCCCTGCGCGGTGACGCGGCGCTCGATTTCATCCAGGCTCATCGAACCCGCGGTCGAGATCGGTGTTTCGCTGAAGGTTTGCGCCGAGGCGTTGCCGGCCCAGGCGCCCGCGCCCAGCAGGCTGGCGAGGACGATCGATCTTGCAATGGAATGACTCATGATTAGACTCCAATGGGGTACGCCGTCGTTCGGCAGGAACCGTTCTACAGGGCACGTCCTGACATCAGTCATGCGCTCCCCGTCAGGCAGATGTCAGGGACAACAGGGCATGGTGCGGAACATGAAAAACCGACTCACATGGATCGCCGCGCTCGTCGCTCTTTCGCTGGTCGTCCCGGCCTCGGTCGATGGCGCGCCCAGGGATGATCCGAAAGCGATCAAGAAGGCCCAGAAGAAGCGCGCGCAGGAAGAAGCCATGTCCGCGCTCCGGCGTGGCGAGATACTTCCCCTGGTCGAGATCCTGAGAATCTCCGCCTCGCATGTTCCGGGCGACGTGATCGAGGTCGAGTTCAAGGGCGGGCCGGTGTACGAGGTCAAGATCCTGACGCCCAACGGCACGGTGCGCGAAGTCAAGCTCGATGCACGCAGCGGAGCCCTGATCAAGATCGAGGACGACTAGATGCGCGCGCTGCTGATCGAGGACGATCCGGACGTCAGCGCCGACGTCGAAGCCGCGCTGCGCTCGGCGGGTTTCGTCGTCGACTGCGCGTACGACGGCAAGGACGCGTGGTTCAAGGGCGACGTCGAGGACTACGACGTGGCGATCCTCGACCTCGGCCTGCCGCAGATGGACGGCCTCTCCGTACTGCGTCGCTGGCGCGCGGCGCATCGTGAATTCCCGGTGCTGATCCTTTCCGCACGCAGCGACTGGACGGAAAAAGTGGAAGGCATCGAGAGCGGCGCGGACGACTATCTCGCCAAGCCGTTCGAAATGGGCGAACTGATCGTGCGCGTGCGCGCGCTGACGCGCCGTGCCGCCGGCCAGCATTCGCCGGTTCTCGAATGTGGTCGCCTGGCGCTCGACACGCGCCGCATGTCGGCGATGCTGGATGGCAAGCCGGTGCGGCTGTCGCCGCTTGAATTCCGCTTTTTCGATTACCTTGCGCATCAGGGCAACCGTGCCGTTTCGGCTGGCGAACTGGCCGAACACCTGTACGGCATCAACGAGAGCGGCGACACCAACGCGATCGAGGCGCTGGTCGTGCGTTTGCGTCGGAAGCTCGGCGCGGACGTGATCGAGACGCGTCGCGGATTCGGATACGTGCTCGCCGGCAGTCCGGCATGAAACTGCGCTCGCTGCGCCTGCGCCTGCTGCTGGCAGCCGCGGGCGCGGTTTTCATCGCGATGCTGGCTGCATGGCTGCTGATGACCATCCTGTTCGCACGCCACATCGAACGGCGCGTCGTCGACGAACTGACGCGCAACGCGATGCAGTTGATCGCGCACCTGTCCACGGATGCCGCGGGCACGCCACATGTGGATGATGCGACGGTCGACGAACGTTTCGACACGCCGGCCAGCGGCCTCTACTGGCAACTTTCGACCGCGAATGGCACCGCCCGCTCGCGCTCGCTGTGGGACAACAGCTTGCCGATTG
>JBEBXZ010000082.1:0-6871 GCA_040391335.1 Dokdonella fugitiva
CTCGGCACCGACGGGCGACAGCGGAGTACCGCTGCCGCCGAGCTTCTTCGCGTCCTCGGCGCCGACCTTGGCCTGCGCCACGTTCGCCAGCATCGCCGCAGCGATGACCGTGGCAAGCCCTGCTTTTTTCATCATGCTCATGGTTCGGTCCTCAGAACGAGTAGCGGGCCGCGATCTGAACGAAATCGCGATCATGGATCAGGTTGTACGAACCGCCACCGAAGAAATTCGTATAGGCGACATCAAAGACCCACTGGCTCAGGTAGTTCGCCTCGGCGCCGATCGTGACCGACTTGCGACCTTCAACGAAGCTGCCGCCTGGTCCCGGGGTATAGCCTTTGACATCGTGGTTGAACGCGATGCGCGGCGACAGGTTGACCGGTGTACCCCACAGGTTGTTGTAGTCCGCGCGCATCGCGAGGCGGTAGCCCCACGAGAAATCCGTCGGGAAGCCGCCGGCCTGGGTGATGGGATTGCGTCCACCGCCGTTGGTGACGTCAGGGCCACCGCCGGTGTCCGTGCCATCGCCGTTGAAGCGCAGGTTGTCCGGCAGATCGACATCGGTGAAACCCACTTCGCCGACCAGGGCCAGCTGGTTGGCGCCGAACAGATTGCCCGGTCCGAACACCTTGGTCGCGGTGAACTGCAACTGGGTGATCTTGTGGCGCTCGTAACCGCGGATGTTCTCGCCCGGCCCGTACTGTCCGAGCTGGCTGATGAAGTGCAGATACGGCTGCGGCAAAAGCACGTTGAGCGGCGAAAGGCCGGCGAACAGCAGTTCGACGTCATCCACCTGGAACGGCTGGTTCGGGCGATAGCTCAACTCACCTTGAAGGGCGATGCCACTGGCTTCGAGCTGGGTATTGAAGCTCACGCCGAACAGGTGGATGTCTTCCGGATATTCGGTGTAGTACGAACCGGTGTTCGGCGCCTGGCCGGTGACCGAGATACCGCTGATCAGCGGCACGCGGCTGTGGTAGTTCAACGCGTAGAAGCCGAACTCGGTGTTGTTGAGGCCCGGTGCCAGATAGCGCAACGCGAAACCGCCCTGGCCACTTTTCTTCGGGTCCTGTGTCTTGCTGCGCGGGAATGCGGCGGAGCAACCAGCCGCAACCAGTGCGAGCGGCAGATCAGTGTCGCTGGCACCATAGTTGCCGGCACCGCAGACATCGTCATACAGATCCGGATTGATCACCGGCTGTGGCACGGTGCCGAAATTCAGCATGACGTAACGGCCGCCGATCACGGCGAAATCGTTGGTCGAGAAGAAGCTGCCGACCGGATCCGGATCGGTGCGCTTGAAGTCGAGCAGGTAGACCGCCTCGGCCGAGAAGTTCTCGGTGAAGTTGTATGAACCCCAGATCATGTTGACCGGAAGGAATGCCTGCTTGAGCTCGGCACCCGCCACGCGCAGCTTCGATACGTCGACCGGATTGATCGCGTTGATGCCGCCCTGGATGAAGGTGCTTTCACCCCAGCTGACCACCTGCTGGCCGAGACGGATCGTGCCCTGGCGGTCACCGGCCGTGAAGTTGTGGAAAACGAACGCATCGAGCACGCGCGACTGCGTGCCGACGCGGTTCTTCGCTGACTTCGAGAGATTGTCGCGATCGTTGTTCTCGAAATCGTAGAAGCCGTAGGCGCGCACGAAACCGCCCCAGTTCGGGCCGTAGTTCATGCTGATTTCGATCGTGGCATTCACTGCATTCGAGATCGGCGACCACTTGCTGTAGGCGAGGTCACCATCGTCGCCGTTGACCGAATAACGGCCTCGCGCGTCACGCTGGGCCTGGCTGCCGTTGCCGAGTGCGCTGACCAGCGGATTGAACTGCGCCTTGCCGATCAGGTCGTCGGCCGCGTCCTCGGTGCGCCAGCCGATGCCGTAGCCGATCGTCGTATTGACCTGCCCGCTGAAACCGCTCTGGTCGCCGAACTGGAATGCCTGCGCTTCCACGGCGAGACCGGAAAGCGCGATCGCGGTGGCCAGTGCGAGGCTGTTGCGTACCGGCCTGCGCAGTCGCGAGCCGGTCTGGATCGATTGTCTTGTCATCATGGTGGATTCCCCGGACCGGTCGTTCATTGCGTACGGATGACGGATGTGTTGCTGATCTGCACGGCGGCGCCGCCGCTGACCAGCAGGCTGGCCATTTCGCCCTGCATTTCCGCAGTGGCGGCGGGCGATGCAGCCGGACTCAGCAACGAACCGTGATCACCGTGCGTGAAGCGCACAGCACCGCGGATGCCGGTTGCCGATTGTGTGGTCTGGGTGATCGTGTCGAGACCGAGGATGCGGATCAGCGGCTCGGTGCCCGACAGCGGCGCGCCAGCCACCGAATTCGGAATCACCTGATCCGGAAGCACGCCTTCGCTGCCGACGACTTCCTGCAGCAGCAGGCGCTTCGAGGCAAGCAAGGATGCATTCGCCGGCAATGCGAAGTTGATCGGATCCGCCGAGTCGATGACGGTCTGCGCGGCGCCGAAGAACGCGTCGTAGTCCGGTGTTCCCGGCTGCAGGCCAGCCGATGCCGCGAGGCCGGCGCGGATGCGCGGGCCGAAGCTCGGCGAAGCTTCGAGGAAGCGCGCGATGCCACCGCCCGGCACGTTGAGCAGGGCCGTGTTGACGTCGGGCTGGATGCCCATGAACACGGTACCGATGATGCCGCCGAGCGACTGGCCGACGAAGCTGATGCGGGCACCGTCGAAATCGGTACCGCCGGTGGAGTAACGCATCGACGGAATCGTGCGCGCGAGGACCAGCAGGTCGGCCACCGCCTGGCGGATATTGTCGCGCGAAGTCAGCAGGCTCGACAGGTTGATGAAATGCGTGCCGGATGGATCCGGCACGCCATCAGGACCTGCCGCGCCTGCCGCATCCACGTAGTCGACATTGAACGTGCGCTCACGCGCGCCCGCCGCGGCAAATGGCGAATTGGCGATATTTAGCGGACTGGCCGGATCGGTGATGCCATGCAGCGGCGCATCGATCGCGATCACCGCAAAACCCTGCGAGGCAAGCGTGCCTGCGACCGCGAACATGTCGCTGCGATCACGCGTGATGCCGTGCTGGTAGATCACGATCGGCCAGCCGGCAGCCGGCTTGGTCTTGCCCGAAGCCGCGTTCGGCAGCGTCATCAGTACGGGAACCTTCTGCGTCGAAGCCGCAACCGGCAGCGGATTGGCGAACGTGACGAAGGTCGAAGCTGGGTGGAGTTGACCCGCGAACGGCGGGATGTAGGCCCCAGGTGCTGCGTGCCAGAACTCGGTCAGCGGCGCGGTCGGCGCCTGTGCGGTGGGCGCTCCGAGGTAGTACGGCAGATCGATCGTACCAATGTAGACGTCGGCAATCGGCGGCAGTGCCGGATTCATCGCGGCCAGCGTCAGACCGGTCGGTACAAGCTGGGAAGCGGCCGGCGCTGTCTCTGCGGTCCGCGACTGCACGAATCCGAGAACGTTCGTGATGCTTTGCGTGGTCGCGACCCAGGACAACACGATCTTGTTCTTGGCGATACCAGCGCTTGCGGCGGCGGCTTCCTGCGAATTGGTCAGCTGGCGCACGGGTTCGAGCGCACAGGCAGTCGCGGCCGGCAGCAGCGGCTCCTGCGAGACACCATCGACGCACAACGGAGACGTGCGCTTGGCGAGGAAATAGGTCTGGTCGGGCGTCGTATCGTTGCCCGCGTTGTCGACGATGCCATTGGTCAGCACGACCATGTACGAGGTCAACTGCTTGAGCGGCTTGGTCGGCACGATCGCCAGCGTGCGCTGGCTCGCATCGGACGGCGCGAGCGCGACCACGTAGTCCACGTTCGGCAGCAATTCGGTGGTGATGCCGGTTACGCCGCCGCCGGGTCCGCTGAGGCTGACCTGGAATACGCGCACGCTGGTTCCGGCGGCAAGGCTCGAAGGCCGTGGCGGTGCCGAGAACGTCGTCGTCCACGGCGAGACCGTGCTGAAGCCGTCGAGCGCATTCATGGCGACTTTCGGATCGCCATAGTTGTTGGCGTTGACGACCGGGATGTTCAGGGTCAGGTCGGTGGTGCCGGACAACAGAAGATTGGTCGGGAAGGGAACGACGCTGTCGGCCGGCGCGAAACGCGCCGTGATGATGGCTGTAACCGGCGATCCATCATTGTTGGTGGCCGGCGGCGTGTCGACTGCGCGTGGGCTATTGCTGCCGCCGCCACAGGCGGTAAGCAGCAGTGATGGCAGTAACGCTGCCGCGATCAATCGGGCCTGCATGTGGATCCCCTTCTATTATAGTGGCTCAGCATCGCCATCTTAGGCGGTTCAAACGCGCGTTGGCAACGTCCACTTAACGCAAAATCGCTGATACATCAGTATGTTGCGGCGCACCATACGGTTGAGAATGGTGTACTCGCCGGTATTCAAACCGGCCATACCGGAAACCACGTCGAGACGGTGGGCTGGAACCCGCGAGGCGACCAGTCCAGATCGGATCTTGCCGCAGCGTCGTCGGCCAGCAGATCCTGCTGCAGGCGCGCCAGGGCGGCAGGGTGCACCCCGCGCCATCGCGGATGCAAGCGCGCCAGCGAAAGCGCCGCGTGAGCCGCGAATGCGCCGATCGGCACGCCGATCGTACGCACCCCGAGCGAATCGCGCACACGCTGCAACATGGCCGCAAATGCCAGCGTCTCACCGCCACCGAGCGCATAACGCGCATCGGCGCTGATCCCGCGTTTCGCCGCGGAAATACAGACGTCGGCGAGATCTTCCGCATGCACCGGCTGGCGCAGGCCGGGCGCCGCGCGCATCACCGGGAACACCCGCAGACGCCGCCCAAGCCGCGCGATCGGCGTCAGGCTGCGATCGATGCCGGCGCCGTAGATCAGGGTCGGGCGAAACAACGTCCAGCCGATGCCGCGCCGTTGCGCGCCGTCGATCAGGCGCTGCTCGCTGGAACGCAGGCTTGCCGCGAGTTCGCGTTCCTTGGGATCGGGCGAATCCAGCTTGCTGACCGCACTCATCGAACCAAAGGCCACCACGCGTCGCACGCGCGCATCCGGCGCTGCAGCCAGCCAATGGGAGAACGCATCCAGCGGACCCAGGCTGAAAATCGTATCGATCGGCGGAAGCGCGGGCATGGCCGCATTCAGATCGCCGTAAACCCAGCGCAACTGCGGATGACGGGATGTCCGCGGTTGTCGGCTCAGCGCGATCACTTCGTATCCGGCCTCGAGCAGCTTTGGAACCAGATAGCGGCCGATCTGACCGCTGCCACCGATGACCAGGGAAGCCGGCATTGCTGGACAGGAATCGCGTCGACTCAGCGCTGCGACAACGCGCTCGACGAGGCCTCGATCGGCAACGTCACAAGCACGCTCAGGCCGCCCGCATCGGCGCGGCGCGCAACGATCGTGCCGCCGCAACTGGCGGCGATTTCGCGCGCCGCGGAGAGGCCGAGCCCGGCGGCATTCGCGCGCGTCGAATAGAACGGTTCGAAAATCTGCGCGAGTTGGTCTTCCGTCACACCCTCGCCGCTGTCGCTGAAACTGATTTCGGCATGTCGCGCTCCGACCGCGCGCGTTCTCACGATGAGTCGGCCCTCGCCGCTGATCGCCTGCCCTGCGTTGTTGGCGATATGCATCACGATGCGCCCGAGTTGCGAGGGATCACCACTGATTGCAGGCACCTCGCCATATTCGCGCGCGATCGTGATGCGTCCCTGCCAGACCGGTTCGAGCAGGGCGAGAACCGCATCGATCACGGCGCGCAACTCGAATGTACTGGGCAGGTCGCCACTGGTCCGCGCAAGAGCAGACAAACCGCGCATCAGTTGCGCGGATCGCTGCAGTCCCGTCGTTGCCTCCGCCAGCGATTCCTTGGATTCGCTCAGACTCGTGCTTTTCTCGAGATTGCTGCGCGCCACGAACAGGCGTCGGCGCGCCTCTTCGACATGCTTGACGAGTTGGTCGATCCCGGCCTTGTCGGCGCCAAAAATCATCTCGACCGGCTGCAGGCAATACTGCACGGCAGCATCGTACTCCTTGACCAGTTTGCGGTACTGGTCGAGACGATCGCCGACTGCTGCAACCTGGTCGCAGGCCGTGCGCAATGGCACGTCGGCGCTGCTTGCCGTCACCAGCGCGAACTGGCCGATCGCGCCAAGCTCGCCAGCCGGTATCAGGGAAGCACGACTCGCACGCAGATGATCGATTTCGGCGAGCGCTTCCGCATGCTCGTCACTGAGATGTGCGTTCGCCGCACGCTCATCCCGCAGGCGCATGAAAAAAAGGCCCGCCGTTGCCAGACCCACCAGCGCGATCACCCAGCCAATCCAAGCCATTGAGAACTCCTCCGCCTATCCGTGCCGAGTATATATACAGGCTGGCTCGCCTGCCGGTACCCCTCGCACGCCCTTTGCCCGTACCGCATCATGAACACGTCGCAGGCGCCGGCCAGTTCCCTGGTCTTGTGCGATGATGATGAATCGGATGATCGATCACTCGATTGCGGAGCGGATCATGATTGCGCGTATCTGGCGGGGCATTACGCGTGCCGACAAGGCGGATGCCTATCTTGAATACCTCGCTGAAACCGGGCTGCGCGACTACGCCAACACCAGCGGCAGCCGCGGCGTGACCGTCCTGCGCCGGATCCAGGGCGAGCATTGCGAGATCATGCTGATCTCACTGTGGGACTCGATGGATGCCGTACGCGCGTTCGCCGGCGAGAATCCGGATCGCTCCGTGTATTACCCCGAGGATCACCATTACCTGCTGGACATGGAGCCGCTGGTGCGCCACTACGACGTGGCCGGCAGTCTCCCTTCCGCACAAGGGCACAACGCACTGCACTCGGGCCATTCCGACTGGCAGATATGAGCCCAGCTCCCGTGCCCGCGCCCAGGCGC
>JBEBXZ010000083.1:0-6846 GCA_040391335.1 Dokdonella fugitiva
CGTCGTATATCGACGAGCACTCGCAGCGCCAGCGCCCGATCATGCTGCATCGCGCCATCGTCGGTTCGATGGAGCGTTTCATCGGCATCCTGATCGAGCATCACGCCGGACAGCTTCCGGCCTGGCTGGCGCCGGTGCAGGCCGTTGTGCTGAATATCACTGACGCGCAAGCAGATTTCGCTGCCGAGGCGGTGCAAACCCTTGTCGCGCAAGGTTTCCGCGTCGAGGCGGATTTGCGAAACGAGAAGATCGGCTATAAAATCCGCGCCCACACGCTGAATCGGGTTCCCTATCTACTGGTCGTCGGCGATCGGGAGAAGGAGTCGGGGGCCGTTGCCGTGCGTACGCGCTCAGGGGAAGACCTCGGTACTTTCAAGGTCCTGGACTTCGCTGAGCGTCTGAAATCCGAAAGCGCGATCGCCTGAAAGACCGCGTATTCGGCATCTGAAATCGTCAGGAGAACGTAGTATCGCCACCGAAAAAGCTAACCGCAGGAATCATGAAATCCGTGTTCCGCGGGTGCGTGTCATCGGCGCAGACGGAGAACAGGTTGGCGTTCTCACGCGCGACGAAGCCCTGACCATGGCGCAGGAGCTGGGCCTGGATCTCGTCGAGATCCAGCCCACGGCTGATCCGCCTGTCTGCCGCATCATGGACTTCGGCAGGTTCAAGTTCGATGCGCAGAAAAAGGCGCACGCGGCCAAGAAGAAGCAGAAGCAGGTCGAGATCAAGGAACTCAAGTTCCGCCCGACCACCGACGTCGGCGATTACGCAATCAAGTTGCGCAATCTGCGACGCTTCCTCGAGGAAGGCGACAAGGTCAAGATCACGATCCGCTTCCGCGGCCGTGAAATGGCGCATCAGGAGCTGGGCGACGCGATGGTCAAGAAGATCGCCGCGGACATCGTCGAAGAGGCGGTGATCGAGCAGTATCCGCGCATGGAAGGCCGTTTGATGGTCATGATGATCGCGCCGAAGAAGAAGCAGTAAGACATCGTCGGCGGGTTTTCCCGCCAGCGCATGAGGAGAAGGTCCGGTTCACCGGATCACACAAACCGGATCGAGCAGGAAGGAAAGAACGGGTCATTCACCGTCGCTCGGGCCAGTAACGAAAACCACCCTAAGGAGTTGGGCCATGCCCAAGATGAAAACCAACCGGGCCGCTGCAAAGCGGTTCCGCAAGACCGGGTCCGGCAAGTTCAAATGCGGCCACGCGTTCAAGAGCCATATCCTGACCAAGAAGTCGACGAAGCGTAAGCGCAATCTTCGTGGTCCAAACTTCGTCCGTGCGGAAGATGCAGGTCGCATCGCTCGCATGTTGCCGTACGCGTAAGGAGACTGACCCATGGCACGAGTCAAGCGTGGCGTCACCGCCCACCGCAGGCACAAGAAGCTCCTTTCCCGCGCGAAGGGTTATTACAACGCCCGTCGCAAGGTCTACCGCGTTGCCAAGCAGGCCGTCATCAAGGCGCTCCAGTACGCCTATATCGGCCGCAAGCAGCGCAAGCGTCAGTTCCGTTCGCTGTGGATCGTGCGTATCAACGCCGGTGCACGCATGTACGGGCTGAGCTACAGCCGCCTGATGAACGGTCTGAAGAAGGCTGGCATCAATGTCGATCGCAAGGTTCTTGCGGATATCGCCATTCATGACATCAAGGCGTTTGCGGCGCTGGCAGAAAAGGCCAAGGCCGCTCTGGCTGCGTAATTCACCATCGGCGCGGGATTCTGCGCCGATCGCGAAGTTCGATGAACGTGGGGAGCAGGCGGTTTGCCTTGCTCCCCATTTCATTTCTGGAAAGGGTTGACCGATGGATCCACTGAGCAATCGCATCGAGCAGTCGCTGCAGGCAATTGCTGCGGCTTCCACGCTTGAGGCGCTGGATGCCGAGCGCGTCGCCGTGATCGGCAAGTCCGGTTTCGTGACCGAGCAGCTCAAGCAGCTCGGCAAATTGCCGGGTGACGAGCGCAAGGCCGCCGGCGAACGCATCAACATCGCCAAGGAAAATGTTCTCGGCGCAATCGCCGCGCGCAGGGCGGTGCTCGAGGAAGCGGCATTCGAAACGCGTCTCGCGGCCGAGCGCCTCGATGTCACGCTGCCGGGGCGACAGACCGAATGCGGCAACCTGCATCCGGTCACGCGCGCGATGGAGCGCATTTGCGGGATTTTCGAACGGCTCGGCTATGAGCGCGTCGACGGTCCCGAGATCGAGGAAGACTGGTACAACTTCGAGGCGTTGAATTTTCCGCCGGATCATCCGGCGCGCACGATGCACGATACGTTCTGGTTCCCGAGTGGTCGCCTCTTGCGCACGCATACCTCGCCGGTGCAGATCCGCACGATGTCGGGGCGCACGCCGCCGATCCGCATCATTGCGCCGGGCAAGGTCTATCGCAGCGATTCGGACCAGACCCATTCGCCGATGTTCCACCAGGTGGAAGGCTTGCTGATCGACGAGACATCGAGCTTTGCCGATCTCAAGGGCACGCTCGCCGCTTTCGTCCGCGCATTCTTCGAGCGTGACTTGGAAATGCGCCTGCGCCCGAGCTTCTTCCCGTTCACCGAACCCTCCGCCGAGGTGGATATCGGCTGGACGACGGAAGATGGCGGCACGCGCTGGCTCGAAGTGCTTGGCTGCGGCATGGTGCATCCGAACGTATTGCGCAATTGTGGCATCGACCCCGAGCGCTATAGCGGATTCGCCTTCGGACTCGGTGTCGAGCGATTCGCCATGCTGCGCTATGGCGTGCGCGACCTGCGCGCGTTCTTCGAAAACGATTTGCGCTTCCTCCGGCAGTTCGCCTGAGGAAATGTGGAATTCGGGATCGCGGATGCGGAACTTCTATGAAGATCCTGCATCCGTTGCAGCGAGTTCTGGAACACAAACACCATTGGCGGCGCCACATCCATGAAATTCAGCGAAAACTGGCTGCGTGAGCTTGTCCACATTCCGGTCGGGCGTGAGGAACTTGCACAGCGTCTGACCATGAGCGGCCTCGAAGTCGAGGAGATCACCGAGTTGGGTGCCGCTCTCGACGGCGTGCGGATTGGTGAAATCGTCGCCGCGGAACGTCATCCCGATGCCGACAAGCTGCAGGTGTGCCAAGTCGATATCGGGCAGGGTGAGTCGCTGCAGATTGTCTGCGGCGCACCGAATGCAAGGGTTGGACTGAAGGCGCCGCTGGCCATGGTCGGCGCGCAGATTGGCGCGATCACGATCAAGGCCGCGAAGCTGCGCGGCGTCGAATCGTACGGCATGTTGTGCTCGGCCAAGGAACTGGGCCTTGATGCTGACGCCAGCGGCTTGCTGGAACTCGCTGCGGATGCGCCGGTCGGCCATGCGCTCGCCGAATATCTCGGATTGCCCGATGCCACGATTGAACTCGGCCTGACGCCCAACCGTTCCGATTGTCTTGGCCTGCACGGACTGGCGCGCGAAGTGGCTGCTGAATTCGCCACGGCGACGTGTTTTGCCGAGATCGCCGACGTTGCCGTGACGCATGAGGCGAGCATCGCGTTGCGCGTCGAAGTGCCCGCCGATTGCCCGCGCTACTGCGGTCGCCTGATTCGCGGTCTCGATGCGCAAGCCGCATCGCCACTATGGTTGAAGGAGCGCCTGCGTCGCTCCGGCTTGCGTTCGATCAGCGCGCTGGTCGATGTGACCAACTATGTGATGCTGGAACTTGGGCAGCCGCTGCATGCATTCGATGCCGCTGCTGTCGCATCGGGCATCGTGGTGCGACGCGCGCGCGCGGGCGAACAACTTAAGTTGCTCGACGAGCGCGTGGTTGATCTCGATCCGGAATTCCTCGTCCTTGCCAATGCGCAGAAACCTGTTGCCCTGACCGGCATCATGGGTGGTTTCGATTCGCGTGTAACCGAGGCCACGAACGAGATATTTCTGGAAAGTGCACATTTCTCACCATCCAGCATCGGCGGGCGTGCGCGCAAGCTTGGCCTGCATACCGATGCTTCGCATCGCTATGAGCGTGGTGTCGATCCCGAGCTGCCGCGACGCGCGATCGAGCGCGCGACTGCGCTGCTGCTGGAGATTGCGGGCGGCAGCGCAGGGCCGATGATCGAGGCGGCATCGGTCGAACAACTTCCGCAACGCACGGAAGTGAGCTTGCGGCGTGCGCGTCTCGCACGAGTGCTCGGAGTGTCCATCGCCGATGACGAAGTGACGCGCATCCTGGGCGCGCTCGGCATGCAGGTCGTGGTCACCGTCGAGGGCTGGAAGGCGGTTCCGCCGATGACGCGTTTCGACATCGCGATTGAAGAGGACCTGATCGAGGAAGTTGCGCGTATCCATGGTTATTCGAGTATTCCGGCACAGGCGCCGCGTGGGGAAATCACGCCGGCGTCGCATCCAGAGGATCGTGTCCCGCTCGCCATGGTGCGCAACCAGTTGACCGCGCGCGGCTACTCGGAAGCCATCACCTACGCGTTTGTCGGCGAAGAGTTGCTGCAGCGCTGGGGCCTGGGCGAACGCGCGATCGCCCTCGCCAATCCGCTGTCGGCGGAGCTCGCTGTCATGCGCACGAGCCTGTTGCCGGGCCTGGTCGCTGCACTCGAAAGCAATCGCAAGCGGCAGCAGCCGCGCGTCCGTTTGTTCGAAGTCGGCCGCAGTTATCTGCAGGGTCAGGATGGTCCGGTGGAAACGGATCGCGTCGCCGCTGTCGTGAGCGGACAGGTCGTTGCCGAGCAATGGGGCGTGGCGAAACGCGGTGTCGATTTCTACGACATCAAGGGGGACGTCGAATCGCTGTTTGCGCTGGCCGGAATTGCCTGCGAGGGTTTTGAATTGCGTGCGGGTGGGCCGGCGTGGCTGCATCCGGGGCGTGCGGCGACCGTATTGCGCGATGGCGTGGAAATCGGATTCGTCGGTGCGCTTGATCCGCGCCTGCAGAAAGCGCTGGATCTCGACGAGGACGCCTACGTGTTCGATCTCGAACTGGCCGCGCTCACGCGTCGAAAGGTGCCGGTCGCCACGTCGTTGTCGCGTTATCCGTCCTTGCGTCGGGACATCGCGATCGTGCTCGCGGAAGAGGTTGCGTACGCGGATGTCGAGTCCACGATCCGTGCCGCGGTGGGTGAGGTTCTGGTCGACCTGTTTCTTTTCGATCGCTACGCGGGTGCGGCGCTCGGAGATGGTGTCAAGAGCCTCGCCATAGGCTTGATTTTGCAGGACCGTTCACGCACCCTAACGGATCAGGACGCCGATCAGTGCGTCTCGCTGGCGGTATCCGCTCTGGCGACGAGTTACAAAGCGAAGCTGCGAGGGTAGGATGGCGTTGACGAAGGCTGAAATGGCGGAGCGTCTGTTTCTGGACGTAGGGCTGAACAAACGCGAAGCCAAGGAATTCGTTGACGCGTTCTTCGAAACCGTACGCGATGCGTTGCAAAAAGGGGAGCAGGTCAAGCTGTCGGGTTTCGGCAATTTTGATCTGCGGCTCAAGAATGAACGTCCCGGACGTAATCCGAAGACGGGCGAAGAGATTCCGATCTCCGCACGACGGGTGGTAACGTTCCGGCCGGGGCAAAAGCTGAAGGTCCGGGTGGAAGCGTATGCTGGATCAGGGGAGCAATAGCGAACTGCCGGCGATCCCGGCGAAACGCTATTTTGCGATTGGCGAAGTCAGCGAGCTCTGCGGCGTAAAGCCCCATGTTCTGCGTTACTGGGAGCAGGAGTTCCCGAACCTCAAGCCGGTGAAGCGCCGTGGCAACCGTCGCTATTACCAGCGCCACGATGTATTGATGATCCGGCAGATCCGGTCGCTGCTCTACGAGCAGGGTTTCACGATCACCGGTGCGCGCCAGCGGCTCGAAGGTCCGCAGGCAAAGATGGAAGTCAGCATCTCGGGTCAGATCGTGCGCCAGGTGCGCATGGAGCTCGAAGAAGTCCTGCTGATCCTGCGTCGCTGAAAATTCCTTGCGCGCGGCCTCCGCTAACAGGCGCAAGCCTGCTACACTCCGCGCCCCTCGCAACACCAAAGCCGTATTCGTCGGGGCGTAGCGCAGCCTGGTAGCGCACCTGCCTGGGGGGCAGGGGGTCGTGGGTTCGAATCCCGCCGCCCCGACCATTTCGGCTTCATCTGCATCTTTCTCCTTTTCTCTGGTGGTTCACAACTGGCATTCACTGCCGGGCGGGCGATCACGTCCGCCGTTTGCGACACGCGTCTCCTTTCGTGGATATGCGAATGTTTTGTTATCGCGCCCCGGGTTTTTGTCCGGCAAGCGCCCAAGAAATTTTCGGGACGATTCGGCTTCGATTCCAAATGAATGATAAGTAAGGAATTTTATGACTTTCATTCATGTTAACGGATCGTTCACTTCTTGGGATTTTCTTGCTACCATCCGGGACACCTGATTTGGGTAACTGTTTTCGTGCTCAGGATGGGCGCGCGGTATTGCTGCCTCACGTAACGACTGGGGCGCTGTGTCATAACTTAAAATACGTGGGAGATAGCAATGAGGTTGAACAGTAAAGAACTCTCCAAGGCAGTCCGCTACGCGTTGTACGCGGGCGCGGCCACCGCCGTGGGATTGACTGCTGCACCGGTCTTCGCGCAGAGCGATGAAGCTGGCAGCGAGAAGCTTGAGACGATCGTCGTCACGGGTTCGCGCATCCGCCGTGCGGATATCGAAACCGCACAGCCGGTTTTCGTCATCGATCGCAAGACCATCGAGAACCAGGGTTTCACCTCGGTTGCTGACATCCTGCAGAACCTGACCTCCTCGGGTTCGCCGGCCATCAGCCGTTCGCAGGTCCTTTCGTCCGGCGAGAACGTGGGTGGCTACTACGTCGATCTGCGTAACCTCGGTGCAAACCGCACGCTGATCCTGAT
>JBEBXZ010000084.1:0-6837 GCA_040391335.1 Dokdonella fugitiva
TTCGGCGTCGCGAGTTCGTTGATCAACTTGGCGACGTCGTACTCGAGGAACGATTCCTTGTCCGGCTGGAAAAAGGGAATCACCGAACGGCCGTTCGTCGAGTTGGTGCCGGCGAGGCCGAAAAATACCGTCTCGCCTGCATTGTTGAGCGGCACGGCCTGCAGGCCATAACCCGAGGCGCGGTCCTCATCCTCGGAAAATGGCAGGGGATCGATCACTTCCAGATGGATCCTGCCGTTCGCGCGGGCCGCCATTTCCTCGAGCAGTTCGCGTACGCGCGCCGCGTAGGTGCGCAGCTGCGGCAGGCTCTGCGTGCCCTTGTCGGAATAGAACAGATACAGGTTGACCGGCTCGTCGATCGACGAAAGGATCTCCTTGGTACCCGAGGACAAGGTGTAAAGGTTGTTCTGCGTGAGATCGACGCGCGCACCGCGGAACAGCACGTTGACCACCAGCATGAGGGCGACGAACAGCACGATCAGCACGATCAGGGCGCCGCCGGAAAGCGTCTTGCGATTGAAGGTCATGGAGGGCTTCCTCAGTCGGCTTTCTTGAGGTCGATCACGATTGCACTCGCGTACAACCAGAAGCCGATCATCAACACGAAGTACAGGAGATCACGCAGGTCGATGACGCCCTTGCTGATCGAAACGAAATGGGTCAGGAAACTCAGGCTGGCGATCGCATCGACAAGCCCCTGCGGCGCCCATGCGCGGAACGCGTCGAGCACGAGCGGGAAACCGGCCATGATGAGCAGGAAGCACGCGACGACGGTGAGGATGAAGGCGACGACCTGGTTGCGCGTGGCCGCCGAGACGCACGAGCCGATCGCGAGGAAGGCGCCGGCCATCAGCAGCGAGCCGAGGTAGCTCGCGAAGATCACGCCGTTGTCCGGATCACCCAGGTAGTTGACCGTGATCCACAGCGGGAAGGTCAGCGCCAGCGCGATGCCGATGAAGGCCCAGGCCGCAAGGAACTTGCCCATCACCGCCTGCCACATCGTGATCGGCAGGGTCAGCAGCAATTCGATCGTGCCGCTCTTGCGCTCCTCGGACCACAGGCGCATCGACACGGCCGGCACGAGGAACAGGTACAGCCAGGGATGGAAGCTGAAGAACGGCATCAGGTCCGCCTGGCCGCGCTCGTAGAAATTGCCGAGGTAGAACGTGAACGCGCCCGAGAGGACGAGGAAGATCACGATGAACACGTACGCGACCGGCGTCGCGAAGTAGCTGCGCAGTTCGCGCTTGAAGACGGTGAGGATCGCGCTCATGCCTGCGCCTCCCTGGCCGCTGCGCCCTGGGTGATCGTGCGGAACACCTCGTCGAGACGACCGCCTTCGAGCGCAAGCTCGCGGACCACGATGTCCTGCGCCTGCAAGGCCTCGTTGACGGCCGCGAAAATCTGCCGGCCCGGCTTCGGGAACGCGGTGATGCGGCCATCCTGACCATCGACTTCGATCGCGGCGACGTCGGCGACGCGCGACAAGGCTTCCTTGGCCGCGGTGACGTTCGAGGTCGTCAACGAAACGGCCTGGTGATAGCGCGAGCGCGCCTCGAGTTCGGCCGGCGTCGCATCGGCGAGGATGCGGCCGCGCGCGATGATGATCGCCCGCGTGCAGACCGCGTGCACTTCCTCGAGGACGTGGGTCGAGACGATGATCGTCTTGTCGCGCGCCATCGCGTTGATCAGCGTGCGCACCTCGTGCTTCTGGTTCGGATCAAGCCCGTCGGTCGGCTCGTCGAGGATCAGCACCTTCGGATCATGCACGATCGCCTGGGCGAGTCCGACGCGACGCTTGAAGCCCTTCGACAAGGTGTCGATCGGCTGTTCGAGCACGTTCTCGAGATTGAGGCGGCCGATCGCATCGTCGAGCCGCTTCTCGCGCACGCCGGCCGGTACACCGCGCGCATCGGCAATGAAATCGAGGAACTGCCGCACGCTCATTTCGCCATAGCTCGGCGCGCCTTCGGGCAGGTAGCCAACGACGCGCTTGGCATCGAGCGCCTGCTGCTCGACATCGAAGCCACAGACTTTCGCGCTGCCGGAACTCGGCGCGAGAAAGCCCGCGATCATCTTCATCGTGGTCGATTTGCCGGCACCGTTCGGCCCGAGAAAACCAAGGACCTGCCCTGGCTCGACCTTGAACGTGATGCCATCGACGGCGGTGAAATCGCCGTAGCGTTTTCCGAGTGCGTGGGTTTCTATCATTGTCGGATCACCCTGATCTTCCGGATTGCTGGAATTGTCCGCCTCCGCGGCGGAGATGACGGAGCGCCGCATACCGCCCTGCCGGGCCCCTGGGAGGGCGCGAAGGAAGCAGGCGATCGCGAGCGCTGCGCAATGTACAGCAGAAGGACGTGGAAAGTTCCCGGAGAGCCGCTCAAAAACGCTGCGGCAACGGATAACGGCGCCCTTCGCGCAAGGGACGGAAGCACGGCGCGTCGCGGTGGAAATCCTCGTCGCCGGCGCGCAGATGCCAGGCCGGGATGCCGCACAGCGGCAAGGGTCGCAGCTCCTGGGGATCCGTCAGTACGGCCGATTCCGCGATCAGGCCGGCGATGCGGACATCCACCGCATCCCGAGTCGTCGATGTCCCGGCAGCGCGCACGGTTTGCTCATCGGTGACCAGTACCAGCGCCTTCGCCACCAATAGAGACTCCGCAAACAGCGCGTGTTCGAGCACCGCATGCCCGAACACGAGCGGCGTGATCCGCTGCCCCCACGCCGCGCGATGCGCCACGAACAAGCCGTGCCATTCATGTGCGTCCCATAGCTCAAGCAGATGCGGATCGGAAACCAGCACGATCGCACCCCCTTCGTCGAAATGCGTCATCGCGCATTGCGCGCGCGTGCGCTGGCGCGTTCCGACTTGCGCAATGCCGGCCAGCTGGCCGGCGTTCAATGCGTGCTTGATGCGCGGATAACGCAGCCAGACCAGCGCATTCAGCAAGTCGTGCCAGTTCCGTTCGCGCGTCGCCAACCGGCCGGCCGCGATGCGCTGCTCGTAGTGCAGGCCATCGGTGAGCAGTTCCGGTGTCTGCGCCGTGAACGCGGGGCGCGGTATGCGGTCGCGCGCCTCGGCCCGCAGGCGCTCCTGCTCGCAATGCGCAATCGTGGGCCACTCGACGCCGCTCAACAGGCCGGCGTGGTCATCGATCCAGTCGGCAAACGGCAAGCGCTGGAACAATCCAGCGTCGATCGATTCGCGTGGCGGCGCGATGAAACGCACGATGGGAACCTGCCTCGGCCGGACGTGGCGCGTGCCGCAGGATCAGACCAGCGGCAGCGTGAAAATGCGCGCGAACAGATCGTGCGCATCCGCATTGACGATCTCGACTTCGGCGAACTGTCCGGGCTTGAGCCGGCTGCCATTTTCGATATGCACGACACCGTCGATCTCGGGCGCATCGGCCATCGAACGCGCGATGGCCAGGTCGCCATCGACGGCATCCACGAGTACGCGCTGGCGCGTGCCGATCTTGCGGCCAAGCCGAACCGCCGAGATCTCGGCCTGCACTTCCATGAACCGCTCCAGGCGTTCCTGCTTGATCTCCTCGTCAACCGGGGAAGGCAGGTCGTTGGCCTTCGCACCATCCACCGGCGAATAGGCGAACGCGCCGACGCGATCGAGTTCGGCCTCGCGCAGGAAATCCAGCAGCTCCTCGAACTCCGCCTCGGTCTCTCCCGGAAAACCGACGATGAAGGTGCTGCGGATCGTCAGTTCGGGACAGATCGCGCGCCAGTTGCGCACGCGCTGCAGCACCTTGTCCACCGCACCGGGACGCTTCATGAGACGCAGGATGCGCGGGCTCGCATGCTGGAACGGGATATCCAGGTACGGCAGCAACTTGCCCTCCGCCATCAGCGGGATCACGTCATCCACGTGAGGATACGGATAGACGTAATGCAGGCGCGTCCACACGCCGAGCTCCGAAAGACCCTCGCACAAGGCCTTCATGCGCGTCTGGTACGGCTTGCCGCGCCATTCACGCTCGGCATACTTCAGGTCGACGCCGTAGGCGCTCGTGTCCTGCGAGATGACCAGCAGTTCCTTCACGCCGCCCTTGACCAGTCGCTCGGCCTCGCCGAGCACCTCGTCGATCGGGCGCGAAACGAGATCGCCGCGCATCGACGGAATGATGCAGAACGTGCAGCGGTGATTGCAGCCCTCGGAAATCTTCAGGTACGCATAGTGCTTCGGCGTCAACTTGAGGCCTGCCGGCGGCACCAGATCGAGAAACGGCTCGTGCTTTGGCGGCAGCACCGCGTGCACCGCGGTGAGCACGCTCGCGTAGTCCTGCGGTCCGCTGATCGCCAGCACATCGGGATGCGCTTCGCGGATCAGTTCCGCACGCTTGCCGAGGCAGCCGGTGACGATGACCTTGCCGTTCTCCGCCAGGGCCTCGCCGATCGCGTCCAGCGACTCTTCGACCGCCGCCTCGATGAAGCCACAGGTATTGACGACCACGACGTCGGCGCTGTCATAGTTCGGAACAATCGTGTAACCCTCGACCCGCAACTGGGTGAGGATGCGTTCGGAATCCACGAGTGCCTTGGGACAGCCCAGACTTACAAAGCCGACCTTGGGTGTGCGACGCGACATGCTGACAGCCATCAGGGAAACAAGCCGTCAAGTGTAACTTCGCGGCGCTCGTCCCGATACGCCGGTCAGGCTTCCCGACGTTGAGTCCCCCGACAGTCGCCATCTGAACGCGATAACATGGCGGCACCGGGTGAAGGCTGCATCAAGAGCAATGAAGCGGACCAAGGGACTGAGGAGCATGATTTTCCGCTCACTGGCATGCAGTTTCATGTTTGCTGCGCAAGTCCTGGCGAACAGCCCGGCGGCACCGCCCCCTTCGTTGGCTCGTGCCGTGGGTGGCGCGCACGTGCTGGCCGATGCGCTGGCGGCGCATGCGGTTTTCGCTCGCCAACTCGCCGCTGCCGTGGCCGGAACGCACGGTGAACTGGCGGTGGTGCTGGCCAATGGCCACCTGATGCTCGCCGTGCACTCGATGACCCACGCAGGCGATGCGTGGCAACGTGCCGACCAGCTCGCGGCGCAACTTGGCGATCGCAACCTGCAGCTCGCGGTACTCGAAAAGCGCTCCGAAATCGCCCTGGTGCTTGGCGACTACGACCGCTGCCGCGTGCTGGCCGAACGCATGCGCGGCGTGGCGAGTGCGATCGGCCATTCTGAAATGAATGCGATTGCGCTCGGCTACCTGGGCATCCTCGAACGACGGCGCGGTGATATCGATGCAGCGATGCGCCATCATCAGAAGGCCATTTAACTGCTGCGCATCGATGGCAGTGAGGCGCATCTGGCCTTGCTGTTGAGCAACTTCGGCACGGTGCAGCGTGATCGCGGCGATTTCGCCAAGGCACTGGAACTGCAGCTCGAAGCCCTCGCGATCCGTGAGCGGGTCGGCGATCGCCTCGAAAACAGCCTGCGCAACATCGCCCTGCTCTATCGCGAAATCGAGGATGAAGGCAACGCGCGCAGCTATTTTGCGCGCGCCCTGGACGTTGCCGAGCAACACGCAAACCCGCAAACCCTCGCGCCCGCGCTTGGCAGCTATGCAAGCCTGCTCAATGACCTCGGCGACCACACCGGCGCGCTGACCGCTGCAAGCGAGGCGCTATCGATCGAGACAAGCATCGGCAACCGATCCAACCTCGGCCTCGAGCGCCTCGAAATCGGCCGCGCGCTGGCGGGGCTCGGACGAAGTGCCGAAGCCGGCGTGGCGCTGGAAGCCGCCTTGCAGACCGGCCGTGACATCGGTCAGAACGAGATCGTCGCCCGCGCATTGCTGCACATGGCGGAACTCGCCCAGTCCGGGCACGACCAGTTGCGCGCTCGCGGCCTGATCGACGAGGCGATCGCCAAACTCGAATCGACGCGCCTGCGCCCGCAACTCGCACAGGCCTATGCCGTACGAGAGCGTATCGCGCTCGCCCAGCATGATCCCGAAGGCGCGCTGCGCTATCTGCGGCGATATGGCGAGCAGCGTGAACTGCTGCTCGGCACGCGCGCCAGCCGTCAGCTCAGCGCATTGCAGGCGCGCCATGCGCGCGCGGAAGCCGAGCAAGGCATGGTCCTGCTGCAGAAGGACAACGAACTGCAGAAAGCCAACCTGCACGCGCAGGATCTGCAACGCCGACTCGGCATCGGCGCGATGATCAGCCTGGCTATCGCGCTCGGGCTGTCATTCTGGCGCTTCGCGGGAGTCAGCCGCCTCAACCGCGCACTGCATGCGAAGAACATCGAGATCGATGCACAGCGCAATGCGCTGCATGAAGCCAATCTGGCGCTCGCCGAGCGCGCGAAGGCGCTCTACCAGGCCGCGATCAGCGATCCATTGACCGGCGTCCACAACCGCGCCCATCTGCGCGAGCAACTGGATCGCCGACTCGATGATTGCCTGGCCAGCGGTTCTTCACTGGCGGTACTGGTCATCGACTTCGATCACTTCAAGCAGATCAATGATTCGCTCGGTCATCTGCATGGCGATCGCGTGCTGATTGCCGGCGTCGAGGCGATGCGCGCATGCCTGGACGAAAGCGATCTGATCGGACGCTTCGGGGGCGAGGAATTCGTCATCGTGCTGGAACAACGCGACGTGGCCGCGGTACGCCGCATCGCCGAACACCTGCGCGGGCAGGTACACGCCGCGATGCAGGCACTCGACACCTGCTGCAGCGTGGTCACGATCAGCATCGGTTTCGTCATGCTTGCGCAGATCGAAGCGCCGAACGTCGACGCCCTGCTCGATGCCGCCGATCGCGCGATGTATGTGGCCAAGGCGGCGGGCCGCAATCGCGTCATGCAGT
>JBEBXZ010000085.1:0-6834 GCA_040391335.1 Dokdonella fugitiva
GAGAATTCGACCTGCTCGATCGAGCTTTCGATCGCGGTGAACGGAATCCGGTTGGCCCGCAGCACGCGCGCGACGATCTGGCCGACGCGACCGAAGCCCGCAATGACCACGCGCGGCGCGCCGTCATCGGCAATGCGGTCATATTCGGGCGCCGACGCCGTCGCAACCTTCGGCGCCATGCGCGAGCAAAGCGAAACGAGCACCGGCGTCAGCGCCATCGACAGCGTGATGACGACGATCAGCAGGTCGCGCAGCGACGCATCGATCAGGCGATTCTCGACCGCCAGGGTGAACACGACGAAGGCGAACTCACCACCCTGGGCAAGCACCGCAGCCAGCTTCAGCGCGCTGCCCGCATCACTGCGGGCACCGAAGCGCGCGACGCAGAACAGGATCAGGCCCTTGACCGCAAACAGGCCAAGCAGGATCGCGCCGATCAGCAAGGGCTCCTGCAGGATCATGCGCGCATTGGCCGTCATGCCGACGCTGATGAAGAACAGGCCGAGCAGCAGGCCCTTGAACGGATCGACACGCGCTTCGATCTCGTGCCGGTATTCCGAATCGGCGAGCAGCACGCCGGCGAGAAAGGCGCCGAGCGACATCGAGATGCCGGCCAGTTGCACGAGCCAGGCCGTGCCGAGCACGACGAGCAGGGTGCTGGCCGTGAACACTTCCGGCATCTGCGTGCGCGCCGCGATGCGGAACAGCGGGCGCAACAGGTAGCGTCCGCCCACGATGACGGCGGCGATGGTCAGGATCACGCGCAGCACGATCAGCGTATCGGGCGTCGATGCGCCGCTGGCCTTGTGCACGGCGAGCGCAGGAATCAGGGCGAGGATCGGGATCGCCGCGACGTCCTGCAGCAGCAGGATCGCGAACGCGAGGCGGCCGTGCGTGCTCTGCAGTTCCTTGCGCTCGCCGAGGATCTGCAAGCCGATCGCAGTCGACGACAAGGCCAGGCCGAGGCCGACGACGAGCGCCGGTTTCCAGCCGAGTCCGAGGACTTCGCAGACCACGCCGATCGCCAGCGCACTGACCACCAGTTGCACGCTGCCGAGCCCGAACACCTGGCGGCGCATGATCCACAGCCGCTGCGGCGAAAGCTCAAGCCCGATCACGAACAGCATCATGACGATGCCGAGTTCGGAGATATGCGTGATCTCTTCCGCGTTGCCGACCAGATGCAGGCCGGACGGACCGATCAGCGCACCGGCAGCGAGGTAGCCCAGCACGGCGCCGAGACGCGAACGTTTGGCGAGCGGCACTGCGATGACCGCTGCCAGCAGCAGCACCACCGCATATTGCATGAAGGTGTCGGTTTCCACGTTCGCTCCGTCGAAGCCCTGAATTATTGCATGTGCCCTGTGCCACGCCGGACCACGACGGACATCGCGATGCGGCCCGGTTCAGCGACGAGCGGGGTTTTCTCAAGCGCTGAGACGTGGTCCCGGCATCGTTCGCGAAAACAGGAGATACGCGCATGTTGCTCGCACCTTTTGCATTGATCGAACCATCCCCTGCGTCCCGGCGCAAACCCGTACGCCGTGCGCCGGTGCCTGCGTCGCCAAGCGTGCCGCGCTGGCTGATCGCATGGGCCGTACTCGGCACCATCGGCGTGATCCTCGTTCCAGCCCTGCGTGGTGGCGCTTTCGGCGGACTGACCCTGCCGTTCTGGCTGGCGGCCGCGCCCTGCATCAATATCGCCTGGCTCGCGCGCGGGCGCTGGTTGCCGCTTCTGCGCCGGACATTGCACGTGCAGCACGACACCGCGCGCGCGCCAGCGCCCCGCAAGCGGCGCTGACGCGCCCGGCAATTGGTGTGTCGTGCGCACGACACGCCGCGAGAATGCGTCCGTGCCATCGGCGACTCGCGCAGGCGTTCAGCCGCGCATGCCCAGCCGCTTGCGTTCCATGCGCCGCAGGAATTCGTCCATGATGCGGCGATAGAGATCGTCGCCGAGATAGGCATCCTCGACACCCGCGTCGATCGAAGGATTGTCGTTGACCTCGATCAGCGCCAGCCGGTCGCCTGCCTTCTTGATGTCCACGCCATACAAGCCGTCGCCGATCGGCGCGGTCGCCTTGAGCGCGAGCTTGACCACGTCGGATGGCGCCTCGCGCACGGGCAGGGTCTCGAAACCACCCGATTTGGCGGTGCCCTTCGCGCCATGGTTGTAGATCTGCCAGTGGCCACGCGACATGAAGTACTTGCACGCGTACAGAGGCTCGCGGTTGAGCACGCCGATGCGCCAGTCGAACTCGGTGAACATGAATTCCTGGGCGAGCACGAGGGCGGTGTGCTGGAACAGCGCATCCGCCGCTTCCTTGAACTTTCCCGCATCCTCGACCTTGACGATGCCGCGCGAGAACGATCCGTCCGGGATCTTGAGCACGATCGGGAAGCCGAGCCTCGCGACGACTTCATCGAGCTTCTTCGCATCATCGCGGTAGAGGATCTCGGTGCGCGGGATCGGCAGCTTGCGCGACAGCATGAGGTCGTGCAGGTAGATCTTGTTCGTGCATTTCAGGATCGAGCCGGGATCGTCGATGACCACCATGTCCTCCTTCTCCGCCTTGTTGGCGAAGCGGTAGGTGTGGTTGTCGAGGGCGGTCGTCTCGCGGATGAACAGGCCGTCGTATTCAGCCAGGCGCTGGTAGTCGTTGCGCCCGAGCGTGTCGACCTCGATGCCGAGTTCGCTGCCGGCATCGACGAAGTTCTTCAGCGCCTTCTTGTTCGAGGGCGGCATCGCCTCGTTGGCATCGACCAGCATGGCGAGGTCGAAACGGAACTTGCGTCGTGCGCGCGGCTTGCGCCAGAGCTTCTTCGAGAAACGGTCGAGGGTCTGCGCGAATGCGTCTTCCTGCTCGTCGGACAGCGAATGCAGGCCGGTCGGCTTGATCGCGCTGATCTGCCAGACGCGGTCGCGCTCGAACTCGATGCGCAGGATCGGGCTCGGAAACGCCTCGAAGACCTGCCGCGCGAGATCCTCCAGCGACGGGTACGAGGTTTCGCCGAAGTAGACGAGGATGCCGAAATCGGTCGTGTCGCGCCCGCCGGCCGGCAGGAACTTGCCGAGCTGGCTGCTCAGGTCCTCGATGTCGAGGCCGTACAGCGAGCGTCGGCGGAGGTCGTTGATCGTGCGCACCGACGGGATGACCTTGTGCCCGCGTGCCTCGGCCAGCAAGGACACGTAATAGCCGGTGCCGAGATACTTGTAGCTGCGGCAGAGGTTGATGACCTGGGTGCGCTCGTCGTCATCGAGCAGTGGCTGCTTGAGGTATTCCTGCGCCGAGACGACGTTGTCGGACGGATAGTAGGAACCCCAGTCCGAGGCTTTCTCAACAACGATGATCAGGCGGCTCATGCGGGTGGAATCGATGGAAGGGCGAGAATATGCAGGGCCTGCCGGGATGTCAGCGGGGTTTGAACGGCCGTGGAGCGGCGCGAGTCTGACATAGGAAAACCAGCGCGTGGAGCGGCGCTGCGTTATGACGAAAAATGCCTGAAGCGCGCTTGAACGCGCGTCATGGATCCATTGCGGTCGCCCAGGCGAATGCCTAGGCTCGCGCCGATGTCGAGTTCGAGAAGTTCGCCTTCCGTCGCACGTCGAATGCCATCAAACGTGCATGTGCGGCGCGCCGTGGATTCCGATCTGCCCCATCTGGTCGCGCTGGAGAATCGCGTGTTCATCAGCGATCGGCTCAGTGCGCGGCAATGGAAGCAGCATCTGGAAAGCAACACCGCGCAGGTGCTCGTGGCGAGCATCGATCGCGAAGTGATCGGCGCCAGCGTGCTGTTCTTTCGTCGCGGCAGCGACATCGCGCGGATCTACTCGCTGGCGGTGGCCGCCGAGTCGCGAGGCATCGGCGTCGGCGAAGCCTTGCTCGAGGCATCGGAAGAAGCGGCGCAAGCGCGCCACTGCAGGCGCGTACGCCTCGAAGTGCGCAGCGACAATCCATCCGCCCAGCGCCTGTACCTGCGGCGCGGCTATGCCGGGATCGGCCAACGCGCCGCCTACTACGAGGATGGGAGCGACGCGCTGCGCTACGAGAAGACGCTCGCTCGCTGATACCGCGCCGTGCCGGCACGACGTGGCATCAGAACGATTCCGCGCTGCCGAGCTTTTGGGCGGTCGCCGGGTCGAGGGGGCGAGCGACGAGGCCGCCACCCGGACTCAACGTCACGCGATAGCGACCGCCATCGACCAGAAGCAGATAAGCGGCGCTGCCGTAATCCGCGTCGACGAACGGCAGCCATTTCGGGAAACGCCGCTGCAGATCGAGCAGGTCGAACGGATTCGTCCTGGCCAGTTCGATTACCGTGCGCGGACGCTCGGCCTCCTGCGCGGCATCGATGTAACGCCCGCTGATCCGATCCAGTTGATACAGCGCAGGTGCGCCCATCATCACCGCTGTCGATCGCCACTTGATGACGCGCGCATCGAGTTGCCATTGGTCGCCGCTGATGTCCAGGTCACGATGGCTGCCATCCGGAAAGTCGACACGCACCGCATAACGCTGCGGCGCGATCTGCCGCGACTGGATGTCTGCCAGGATGGTTTCCGCGGTCAGCCGGCGGTAACCCAGCAGGGCGCTTGCCGAAAATGCGCCAAGCAGCGCGAGCAACAGGAAGACCACGCTCCACAGACCGCGATAGCCGGCCGCGAAGCGGTGCCGCTCGCGCCAGCGGCGGCGTGCGCCAACACCATTGGTCAACGCGAACAACGCGCAGAATCCCGCGAAGATGAACAAGCCTGTGAGGATCGGTGTCAGCGGCATGGGGCAGAGCATACCTGCTCGCGGGAGTTCGTCGGCAACCGGTGCATCACGTGTTCCCCGGGCGGCGGCATGCGCTGTATCGCCTGTGGCGCGATGCCGTTGCGCTGCGTCGTTCGTATTCGGCGCTTGCGGCAGCAAACCGGGACATGCAAGGCCTGCGCGTATCCTCGTCCGCAACCATATCGAAGCAATCCGTTACCGATCGGGATTCCATCATTCCAACGATCGGGGACGATGGCGATCCCGGGATTTCCGGCGTGCGCGAAAGGCTCCGGGCAGCGCATGTCCGAGCGCTATACTCCAGTTGTCGTTTCCTACCTGCGAGCTGCAGATGACGCGCATTCCACGTCTGTTTTCCCTACTCCTGCTGTTGGCAGCGCTCACCGCCTGCGGCAACAAGGGCGACCTGATCAAGCCATCCTCTGGTCCGGTGCCCGCACCGGCGCCCGCCGCCAGTTGAGTGGTCCATGGCCCTGGCTTTCACCAAGATGCATGGCATCGGCAATGATTTCGTGGTCGTCGATTGCCGCAGCGCATCGCTCGCACTCGGCACGACGGCCATCCGCCATCTCGGCGATCGCCATTTCGGCGTCGGTTTCGATCAGTTGCTGACCGTCGAGACGGCACGGGATCCCAGTTGTGCGTTCGCTTATGGCATCTGGAACACGGATGGCACGCGCTCCGGCCAATGCGGCAATGGCGTGCGTTGCGTCGCCGCGTGGCTGGCGCGCGAAGGCGTGCTCGGCGCCGGCATCGTGCGGCTGGAAAGTCCGTCCGGACCGGTCAGCGTCGAGTTGCTCGACGATGGCCGTGTGCGCGTGGACATGGGCGAACCGCAGTTCGCGCCATCGGCGCTGCCGCTGCTGGTGGAGAAGGAACTCGATTCATATGCGATCGACGTGGTCGGCCGGTCGGTCGACATCGGCGCGGTATCGATGGGCAATCCGCATGCCGTGCTCGAAGTGGCATCGATCGATGACGCGCCCGTGCGCGTGCTCGGGCCGCAGATCGAGCACGCGGCAGTCTTTCCGCAAGGCTGCAACGTCGGCTTCGCCCAGGTGCTCGCGCGCAATGCGATCGCGCTGCGCGTATGGGAACGCGGCGTCGGCGAAACGCTGGCCTGCGGCAGCGGTTCCTGTGCGGCGGTTGCCGTCTTGCAGCGACGCGGCCTGCTCGACACCGACGTGCGGGTCACCCTTCCGGGCGGCGCGCTCGATATCCAATGGGCCGGGCCAGGCCATCCGTTGTGGATGACGGGTCCGGCGGCTTTCGTCTTTGAAGGGGTTTGGCATGAGCATGAGTGAGTTGAGCGTGAAGGACGGCCTGACGGCGATGGAGGTCGCCAGCTACCTGCGTCGCCATGCGGAGTTCCTCAAGGAATTCCCCGATCTCGCCATGAGCCTGATGCTGCCGCGCGAACAAGGGCCGGCGGCGTCGCTGGCGAGCTACCAGCTCGAAGTACTGCGTGACAAGAACAACGAACTCGCGCGCCGCCTGCGCGAGCTGATCGAGATCGCCCACGAGAACGAAACCCTGATGGTGCGCGTGCACACGCTGACGCTGGCGCTGATGCGCGCGAACAGCCTGGCCGACACGGTGACCCGCGTGGTCGCCAGCCTGACCGAGGATTTCCACACCGATCTCGTGCGCGTCGTGCTGTTCCGCAACGATCAAAGCCTGCCCGCCGCCGACTGGCTGCTGATCGAGCCGCAAGGTGTTGCCGGCCTGCCGGCGTTCGCCGAGTTCCTCAAGCGCGGCGAACCTCTCTGCGGCCGACTGCAGCAGGACAAGCTCGATGCGCTGTTCGGTGCGCGCGCCGAGGAAGTCCGTTCGGCCGTGCTGCTGTCGATCAGCGACGTCGGCATGCTGGCGATCGGCAGTCACGACGCGAACCGTTTCCATCCCGGCATGGGCACGGTCTTCCTGCGCCTGATCGCCGAGGCGCTGTCGACCTCGGTCGGCCGCTACACCGGCTGATCCGCACACAAGGCTCGCCGTGCATACGCAGATCGACCGCTTCCTCGGCTACCTGCGCGTCGAGCGTCGCTACTCGGCG
>JBEBXZ010000086.1:0-6820 GCA_040391335.1 Dokdonella fugitiva
CGCTTTCGATCGACGTGCCGGGCCGCTGATGCGCCGTTCACTCTGCTAAAGTCGATCGCCGCTGCGTGGGGCAGCCAGACGGGCACGGGGTGACATCGTGGTTCAACGCATCGCTTTCGTCGCGAGCCAGGGCAGCGAAGCCCAGGCCGCGCTCGCCTCGCTGAGGCAGCGCTACGGCGAAGTCGTGCCTGAAGAAGCCGACGTGGGCGTGGCCCTCGGTGGCGATGGCTTCATGCATCGCAACCGGGCCCGTGGCGTGCCGGTATATGGCATGAAGCTGGGCACGATCGGTTTCCTGCTCAATCAATATCATGAGGACGACCTGCCCGAGCGCATCGCGCGCGCGCAGAAGACCGTGTTGCGCCCGCTGCGCATGCAGGCGAATTCGGAATCGGGAACCAGCGTCGATGCGATCGCCTTCAACGAAGTGTCGCTGCTGCGCCAGACCAAGCAGGCTGCGCATATCCGCGTGTCCTTGAATGGCGTGGTCAAGATCGAGGAACTCATGTGCGATGGCGTGCTGGTCGCAACCCCGGCCGGTTCCACCGCCTACAACCTCTCCGCGCACGGGCCAATCCTGCCCTTGGGATCGCAATTGCTGGCGATGACGCCGATCAGCCCGTTTCGTCCGCGTCGCTGGCGCGGGGCGATCGTGCCGGCGGCGATCGAGATCAAGTTCGAAGTGCTCGATCCCTACAAGCGCCCGGTCAGCGCCACGGCGGATTCGAACGAAGTGCGCGACGTGGTGGAGGTGATCGTGCGCGAATCCACCGAACACACGATGACCCTGCTGTTCGATCCCGAGCACAATCTCGAGGAGCGCATCATCAACGAACAGTTTACTGTCTGAAACCGGCTTTCTTTACAGCCCGTTGGGTGCCGACGGAAGATATGCGCGGTACACGATGTGGGCGCAGGTTTCGCAGCGTGGGAATATCCGTGGCACCGGCAAATATCCAGCAGTCGTCTCC
Source organism: Dokdonella fugitiva (assembly GCA_040391335.1). Lineage (GTDB taxonomy): Bacteria > Pseudomonadota > Gammaproteobacteria > Xanthomonadales > Rhodanobacteraceae > Dokdonella > Dokdonella fugitiva_A. The sequence goes on from JBEBXZ010000086.1 coordinate 972, forward strand.
GTCGAATTGGCGACGGACCGTGGCCTGGATGAAGCCCGAACACCCAATAACCCGGTGATCATCATGAATGCAGTTGCTCGTTCCCTGCGTTGTCTCGCCCCATCCCTGCTGGCCCTGGCGTGCGCAGGTGCGCTGGCTGCGGAAGTGGACTCCGATTTGCGTCCTCTCGCGGCCGCCAAAGGCTCGGTCGATGTGTTGATCGTGCTGCAGGCGAAGGCGCCGAAGCAGTTGTTGCGCACGACCACGGATGCCGCGCAACGTCGGCGCGAACTGGTGGAAATGTTGCGCGCGACCGCGGAAACGAGCCAGCAGGATCTCGTTTCCTGGCTTGATGGCAACGGCATCGCCTATCGATCGTACTGGATCGTCAACATGATCCAGGCATCGCTCACGCAGGCGCAGCTCGATGCGCTGGCTGCGCGCGATGACGTGGCGAGGATTGCCGGCAACCGGCCGCTGCATCTGGCCACGCCAGCGAGCGCGGATGATTCCGTGCGAATGGATTTGCCGATGGCGCCGACCGCGATCGAATGGGGCGTGACGCGCGTTCGGGCGCCTGAGGTGTGGGCGACCGGCATCCGCGGGCAGGGCGTCGTGGTTGCCGGGCAGGACACGGGCATCCAGTGGGACCATCCGGCGATCAAGGCGAAGTATCGCGGCTGGCAAGGATCTTCCGCGGATCACAATCGCAACTGGCACGACGCGATCCATGTGGGCGGCAGTTCTTGCGGCGCGAATGCCGCGTCACCCTGTGACGATCATGGGCACGGCACGCATACCGTCGGCTCGATCGTCGGTGACGATGGCGGGACGAACAGGATCGGCGTGGCGCCGGATGCACGCTGGATCGGTTGTCGCAACATGAATAGTGGCGACGGCACTCCGGCGACCTATATCGAATGCACACAATGGTTCATCGCACCAACCGATTCGAGCGGAGCAAATCCAGATTCCGATGCGGCACCGGATATCGTCAACAATTCCTGGGGTTGTATTCCGAGCGAAGGCTGTACGACGGGGCAGGAGATCCGCACAGCGATCGAGAACATCGTCGATGCCGGCATCTTCTTCGTGGTTGCCGCGGGCAACGATGGCGGATCGTGCGGAACGATCGCCGACGCGCCTGCGATGTACGACATCTCGTTCACGGTGGGTGGCGTGAACAGCAGCGGCAGCATGTATGGAAGCTCCAGCCGTGGACCGGTGGCTGGTCTGGCGATGAACAAGCCCGACCTGATCGCACCCGCCGTCCAGGTGCGCTCGGCCGTGCCTGGCAATGGCTATGGGCAGATGACCGGCACCAGCATGGCATCGCCGCATGCGGCGGGTGTCGCCGCGTTGCTGATGTCGGTGAATCCGGCGCTCAGGGGCCAGCCGGATGCGGTGGCTGCGATTCTGCGCTCCACCGCCGTGCCGATCACCACGACGAGCCAGGTCTGCGGTGGGATTCCGGCGACTGTCTTTCCGAACCCCGTGCAGGGTTATGGCGAGATCGATGCCTGGCGCGCGTTCCGCGTCGCCGAGACGATCTTCAAGACGGATTTCGACAGCCCGTGATCGGCGCGTTCCACGCGCTTCGACAATCGCAGCAGACGGACATGACGTCCTGTAAAGTTGCCGGATGAATGTAGAGAATCCCGTCGCGCCTGCCGCGCGGCCCGACAAACTGGTCGTGGCCATTTCCTCGCGTGCGTTGTTCGATCTTGGCGGTAGCCATGAGCTGTTCGAGCGCGAAGGACTCGACTCCTATGCGCGATACCAGATCGCGCATGAAAACGAGCTGCTCGCTCCCGGCATTGCATTTCCGCTGGTGCAGAAACTGCTTCGCCTCAACACGCTGGCCCCGGAGGCGCCGCGTGTCGAGGTGATCCTGCTCTCGCGCAATTCGGCGGATACCGGCTTGCGCATCTTCAATGCGATCGAGCACTACGGCCTGGATATCGTGCGTGCCGCATTCACCAACGGCGCACCGACTGCGGCCTATGCCCATCCTTTCGGCGCGAACCTGTTTCTTTCCGCGAACGTGGATGACGTGCGCCGCGCGCTGACCGCCGGCGTTGCCGCGGCGACGATCCTGCCGTCGAAGGCGCCGGAGTTGGCGACCGAGCAATTGCGCATCGCGTTTGATGGCGACGCGGTGATCTTCGGCGATGATTCCGAGCGCGTCTCGCACGTCGAGGGACTGGATGCGTTTCATCGCAACGAAATCGAACGTGCCAACGAACCGCTGGCGATCGGTCCGTTCCGCACGTTCCTCGAAGCCCTGCATCGCATCCAGGCGGCGTTTCCGATCGAGCATTCGCCGATTCGCACGGCGCTGGTCACCGCGCGCTCGGCGCCTGCGCACAAGCGCGTGATCCTCACCTTGCGCAACTGGGGCGTGCGTCTGGACGAGGCGCTGTTCCTCGGCGGACGGGCCAAGGGACCGTTCCTCGAAGCGTTCGGCGCCGATATCTTCTTTGACGATTCGATGCTCAATGTCGAGTCGGCACGCCAGCATGTCGCCACCGGGCACGTGCCGCATGGCGTGCACAACGCGAGCGACTGACGCACCTTGCTGGATTGCCTTGCCAGTGCGTCGAAAGTGCTGGCGATACCGCATCCGATGCCGGGCTGCTATCGTTGGCGACCGTTTTTTCCTGCCTATCGTTGCCATGACCAGCGCGCTCGACGAGTTCGTCTCCATCACCAGCCTCGACGACACCGATCCCGCCGTAAACGCGTTGTTCCGGCGCAAGTTCCGCGCCGATATCCCGGAATTCCCGAACCATGTCGTAGCCTGGGTGCGCGACGCCGATGGTGGGCGGCAACCCTGCTGCTATTCGCATGTGACGGATTGCGGCGACCTTCTTCTCGGCGGGGGAGCCTGTTCCGACGATCGTGTCTTGCGGCGTCTGACGACGGAGCAGCGCGATGCCTTGCGCGAGGTGGGCGGCATCTATCGGCTCACGATCGAATGGGTCGTGGCGCATTTCCGCGATCGTTTCCCGGCGCTGTTCGTCTATGTCGGCGATCCGCTCAGCGAGCGCGTGCTGCGCGGGGCCGGTTTCGAGCCGACCCACGTCGAGCGCCTCATGGTGCGCTGGTTGCAGCAGCCGACTGATCGGCGCCGTCACCAGCTCGTGGCGAAGGCGAAAAGTTTCATTCCGTTCTGACGCTTATCCAGGGGCAGCGCCGCGCGAAGCGCGTGCTGCATCGTTCCGAACCGGAGATCATTGACCGCGCATGTTTCCCGCACCGCTCGACACGTTTCTCACGATCACCGAACTCGACGAAGCCGGGACCTGGTTCGGTCCGCTGTTCGCTCGCAAATTCGGGCATCCCGTCCCCGACTATCCGTACCACGTCGGCATCTTCTATCGCAGCCGCGAAGGCTGGACGCGGCCCTTGTCCTACCTGCATTTTCTGCCGTTCGGCGACATCCTGCTCGTCGGCGGCTTGTGCACGGATGGCGAGGTGTTCGCTTCGATGCAGCCCCATGAGCGCGATGCGATCCGCGACGCAGGTGGCGTGATGGTGCATGGCCTGCGCTACAGCTTTCGCCGTCTTGCCGATCGTTGCGATGCCTACTTCGGATATTGCGGAGATCCACGCGCCTACGAAGTCGACATGCAGGCGGGTTTCGTGCCGACCCAACACGACAAGCTCATCGTGCACTGGCACAAGCCGCTCGATGACATGCGTCGACGCGCGCTGGTCGCAAAGGCGAACGCGATAGGGCCGTTCTGAGCCGTGCTCAGGCTGCCGAGAGCAGGATCTGTCTGAGCGTGTCGGAGGATTTCCAGTGCCAGCCGCAGATATAGCGCGGCAGGTTCCAGCGATCGGACTGCATCGTTACCGGCGTCGCGCCATCGCCCATCGCGGCATCCATGCCGTGTTCATGGTGGAAATCCGGCAGATACTCGTCGTGCAGATATCGCGACACGTGACTGAACGGATAGCAGAAGATGCTCGTGCGCTGCGGTGCGATGCGCGTATCGATGTAACGTGTCGCCGCGGCGATCTCGGCTGTTGCGCGGGCATGGTTATTGACGTCGAGGAATGAGCCGCGAGGCATGCCATCGATCAGCGGCAACTGCACGGCGGGGTGATTGTGGTCCCAGCTGTGGTTCTCGATGGCGATCAGTCCCGAGGCTTGCGCCTCCACCCACCATTCGTCATTCATCCAGCCCTGGTCGACGAGACAGCCGCGATCGATCTCCGCACGTGCTTCCGGTGAGGCGATCGCGAACACGGTCAGGTGCATGTCCGGTTGTGCATCGACGCCGCGCTCGCCGATGAAGTCCTTCATGCAGTTGAGCAGGCTGCGCTGGCGGCCATGCTGCGCGTGCTCGAGATCACGGAAGTCGAAATCCGAGCCGTCATCGCAGGTGAGGGCGACGCAGCGGTCGAGATCACGATTCGCGATGCCCAGAACCTGATCGACCACCCAGCGCAGCGGGACGATGCGCAGGCCGAGGTCGTCGATCAGGCGCAGGTCCGCGGCAAAAGCGACATGGTCGTTGTTCGCGTATTCGTTTCCGTTGATGTTGACGGCGTGATAGGTGAGGACGGGAACGTGCATCGGCTTGGGCGTCGGGTGGGGGCGCAAGCATAGGCAGTTGTCCGCTCTGCGCCAACCTTGGGGCTGGCATGCTGCGCTGGTGACGTGCCCGTACCAGGGGAGGCAGTCTACAATAGCGCCCTTTGCCCATCCGGAATCCGTCCATGGCCGCCACTCCGCTCAATCCCGTCGATCTCTACGATGTTCGCTCGCTGCTTACCGAAGAGGAGCAGGCCGTTCAGGACACGGTGGCGCGTTTCACCGATCAGCGCGTCATACCGATCATCGGGGATTGTTTCGATCGCGGCGTGTTTCCGCGCGAGTTGGTCCCTGAAATGGCCGAGCTGGGCCTGCTTGGCTCGAGCCTGCCGACCGAATACGGCTGCGCGGGCCTCAACGCGGTGAGCTACGGCCTGATCTGCCAGGAACTGGAGCGCGGCGATTCGGGGATCCGCAGTTTCGCATCGGTGCAGTCCTCGCTGTGCATGTATCCGATCTACGCCTACGGTACCGAAGAGCAGCGCCTGCGCTGGTTGCCGGAAATGGCTGCAGGGCGCGTCATCGGTTGTTTCGGCCTGACCGAGGCGCAGGGTGGTTCCGATCCGGCGAGCATGAAGACGCATGCGAAAAAGGATGGCGCGGACTGGATCCTCAACGGCTCCAAGATGTGGATCACGAATGGCAATCTCGCGGATATCGCGATCGTCTGGGCGCTGACCGACGAGGGCATCCAGGGCTTCATCGTCGAGAAGGATTTCGCCGGTTTCAGCGCGCAGGAAATCCACAAGAAGATGAGCCTGCGTGCGTCGGTGACGTCCGCGCTGTTCTTCGACAACGTGCGCGTGCCGGAGGCCAACCGCCTGCCGAACGTGAAGGGACTCAAGGGCCCGCTCGGCTGTCTCACGCAGGCACGCTACGGCATCACCTGGGGGCCGATCGGCGCGGCGATCGCGTGCTTCAGCGAAGTGCTCGAATATTCGAAGACGCGCATCCTGTTCAAGCAGCCGATCGCCGCCCGCCAGGCGGTGCAGATCAAGCTGGCCGAGATGGCACGACGCATCACGCTGGCGCAGTTGCTGTCGCTGCAGCTTGGCCGACTGAAGGATGCCGGCACCATGCAGCCGACCCAGGTTTCGCTCGCCAAATGGAACAATTGCCGCATGGCGATCGACATCGCGCGCGAAGCCCGCGACATCCTCGGTGGTGCGGGCATCACCACCGAGCACTGCCCGATCCGGCATGCGCTCAATCTCGAATCGGTCATCACCTACGAAGGTACCGAGACCGTGCACCAGCTTGTCGTCGG